>DAIUFO010000003.1:10331-31990 GCA_036844545.1 Chloroflexota bacterium | reverse complement strand
TAGCGCCAGAGGGCGAAGCCCATGGCCACGCCGGTGCCGGCGGGGGAGCGGTAGCAGGGGTAGTACTCCATGAAGTCGAGCTCCAGCTCCTCCAGGGCGCCGGCGGCGGCGGTCCAGCTGCGCAGCTCACCCGTGCCGGACTCGAGGCGCTCGCGCGGGAGGCGCGCGAAGTCCTCCGCTTTCTTGCTGCGCAGGGCGGCAATGAACTGCTGGTCGATCTCCTCGTCGATCACGAAGTGGCTCAGTCCGCCCGAGCCGGCGATAGCCACCCGAGCGTCAGATGGCCAGTCCGCGATGGCCTGACGAACGGCTTGGCCCAGCTCGTAGCAGCGGCCCGCCGTTGGCTGGTTGGGCGGATAGAGCGTGTTGAGGATGACCGGCACCATGGGCACCGTCTTGCCGTTCATGATGCGGCCGAACATGAAGCCGAAGGCGTGGCCCAGGCCCATGTCGTTATCCAGCTTGCGCGACGTGGCCACGTCAAAGCCTGCGTCGATGAGGTGTTCCACCACGTGCTCGCCCAGCTCGGGATTGATGGGGATGGTGGCTCGCTCGGGGCCGTAGGCCCAGCCCGCTTTCCGGCCGGCTTCGTAGGGAGCGCGAGTGAACAGGTCGGGCATGTTTCGCACGGTCTCGCCGAAATGGACCATCAGCGCCGGCCGGAAGTCGTGCGGGAAGATCTCCGCCTGGTCGTCGCCAAAGACGACCAGGACGTCGGGCGCGGCCTCGGCGAGCGCTTCCTGCAGGTGGGCCACGGCCTTTTGCGCCGCGGCGTGGCGCTCGCGCTGCTTCTCGGGCGTCAGCTCGCGGCTGGCGATAGCGGGGTCGGCGGCGCTCAGTACCTCGTCATAGGTCACGCGCATGCCCGCTCGGTCGAACAGCCAGGGATTCTTCTTGTCGTTCTCGCCGTGCTGCGGCCAGCTCTCCACCGGTGAGCTGAGCTGCGGGCTGTGAGAGCTCCCGAGGCCGAGGACAATCCGTGCCATGCCGGCGATGGTACAGCACGGCCGAGGCCTTCCTAATTGGGGCGGGCAGAGCGGCCGCGATCGAGCTTCAGTCCGCGCTCCACCGCGGCGGTGAAGGCCTCGATCTCGAACGGCTTGGTGACGTACGTGAACGCGCCCATTTCCCAGGCGTCTTCGGCCACCGCGCTGGACGACAGCGCCGACACGACCATGACCGGCAGGCTGTCGTATTGCCGGCGTAGGTTGGCCGCCACGGTTTTGCCGTACATCTCCGGCAGGCCCAGGTCCAACACCACCAGGGCGGGCCGGTTCTGCTTGGCCAGCTCCAAGGCGCGATGCCCGTTCGGAGCCACATCCACGGACAGCCCCATGCCTTTGAGGACCATTTGCATGAGCTCGGAGATGGCCTGATCGTCTTCGACCAGGAGCACCCGATGGCCCTCCCTCGGATTGACGCTCGACATGGGCATCACTAACCGGCTCGGTATTCCTTCCCGCCGTACATACGGATCACGGCCTGAACAGGCTCCACGTTCGGGCCCTCTGCCTTGACCGTCATGAGAACGCCGCCCTCCTCGACCGCGTTCTGGTAGAAGCTGGCTTCCGGATGCTCCATGCCGCGGGCCGCCAAACCGCCGGCCAGCCAGCCGAGCGCGCCGCCGGCCGCGGACGCAATGCCAGCCAGAGCGCCTATGGCCAGCACTGGCCCGATGACCGGGATCGCGAGGGCTGCTCCTGCGATTGCCGCTCCGGCAAGCCATCCGCCCGTGCCGCCGACAGCCGCGCCCACGCTGGCCCCTGCCCAGTGGTCGGCGTCCCGCACGAACTCCTCGTGACGCTCGTTCTGCCGCGCCTGCTCGCGCAGCACCAGCCCAATGTCGTCGCCGCTGACGCCAGCGTCCTGCAGCCGGCGAAAAGCCTCCTTCGCCTGCTCCTCGGTCTCGAATACAGCCGCGACTGTCGTCATCTCGCTCCTTCCAGCCACGCCGCCGGCGCGGCTTCCGCTTCCTGCGCGGACGCACTCAGTGGCGTATAGCGCACAAGTCGTGCCGGGCTTGCTTCGCGAGAGCAGTACGATCAGCCTCACGAGCAGAAACAGCCCACGACCCCGCATTGCCGTCGACGTGATGGGTGGAGATCGCGCGCCCAGCGCGGCGCTCGAAGCGGCTCGTCTCGTGCGGGAGCAAGGCAAGGTCGAATTGCTGCTGGTCGGGCCGCGCGACCTTGTCGCGGGCAGTGGCTTCGAATACGTCGAAGCCAGCGAAGTGGTGGACATGGACGACAAGCCCGCCCGCAGCCATCGTGAGAAGCCGGATTCTTCGATGCGCCAGGCTGTGCTCCAGATCAAGGAGGGCAAGGCCGACGCCGCTTTCAGCGCCGGCAACACCGGCGCGCTGCTGGCCATCGGGCTGTTCACCCTGGGCCGGCTGCCCGGCATCGAGCGCCCAGCGCTTGGCGGCGTCTTCCCCACCCGTGACGGCCGAACGCTGCTTATCGACGCCGGGGCCAACGCCGACGTCAAGCCACAGTACTTGCAGCAGTTCGGGATCATGGGCAGCGTCTACATGGAGCGCATCTTCGGCCTGGCCTCGCCTCGGGTGGGCTTGCTGAACGTCGGCCACGAGGAAGGCAAAGGCAACCAAGTTACTCAGGAGGCATACCCGCTGCTGGCCGCCAGCGGTTTGAACTTCGTCGGCAACATCGAGGGCCACGATGTGCCCGAGGGCGCTGTGGACGTGGTCGTGTGCGACGGCTTCACCGGCAACGTCATCGCCAAGCTGAGCGAGGGCCTGGCCGGCGTGCTCAGCGCCTGGATCCGCCAGGAGATCAAGAAGGAAAAGCTGGCGCCGTTGGGCGCGCTGCTCCTCCGCCCTGCCTTCAACCGCGTGAAGGCGCGCCTCGCCTACGCCGACTACGGCGGCTGCGCGCCACTGTTCGGGCTGGACGGACTCGTCGTCAAGGCGCACGGCCGGTCCGACGCCAAGGCCATCGGCTACGCCCTCAACCTGGCCGCTCAAGCCATCGAGCAGCGCCTGGTCCAGCGCATGCGCGAAGCCCTAAGTCAAACAATCCCCTCGCCCGCCGAAGCGGGAGAGGGCTAGGGTGAGGGAACTCCCGGCGCCCGCAGGAATAGCGCCGTCGCCTCGGCGAGCGTGTCCCCCGATTCGGACTGCACTTCCGCGCGGGTCTCGAGCGTGCGCCCGCGGTTGCGGGCGATCCATCCGCGGACGGTCAGCGGCGTACCGCTGCGGACAGGCTGGCGGTAACGGACCTCCAGCCTACCGGTGTAGTAGACGGTGCTGCTGGCAGACGCGGCCCAGGCCATGGCTTCGTCCAGCAGCACCGTCACCAGGCCGCCGTGCATCATGCCATCCCAGCCCTGGTGTTCCGCGCCCGGCGTGAAGCGCGCCTGGACTCCGCCGTCGGGATGGTGCTCGAAGTTCAGGTGCAGCCCGATGGGGTTGGCGGGCCCGCAGCCGAAGCAGCCCTGGTTGGCTAACGGCGCGACGATAGGCACAAAAACTACGCTACCATCCTCAGGATGATTCTGAGCGACCGCTCCATTCGCGAGGAGCTGGCCGCCGGCCGCATCGGCATCAGTCCCTTCGACGAGCAGCAGATCCAGCCTTCCAGCGTCGATCTGCGGCTGGGCCACCGCTTCCGCCGTTTCCAGCGCACCAACCAGCCATTCATCGACGTCAAGCAGCCCGTGCACGACCTGATGGAGGTGCTCGAGATCGCGCCCGGCGAGCCGGTCATCGTGCGGCCGCGCGAGTTCATGCTGGGCACCACCGTCGAGACGGTGACCATCCCCGACGACCTGGTTGGCCGGCTCGAAGGCCGCAGCTCGCTCGGCCGTCTGGGGATCATCATCCATTCCACGGCGGGCTACATCGACCCCGGCTTCTCCGGGCAAGTGACCCTGGAAATCTCCAACCTGCTCGACGAGGCGATTGCCCTCTACCCCGGCATGCGCATCGCCCAGATCTCGTTCAGCCGCATGACCACTCCGTCCGACCGGCCGTACGGCAGCGGCGACCTGGCCAGCAAGTACCAGGGCCAGGCAGATACCACCGCCTCGCGGCTGTACCTCGACTTCCAAGACCCACCCTAAAGTAAGGCCGCTTAGTCCATACGCGCAAGCCTTCGCTGACATCGTCAGGCATTCGCCAGGGCCTTGAGAAACGCCTCCCCATAACGCTCCAACTTGGTCGCTCCTACACCTCGCACGGCCAGCATGTCCGCGAGCGTGGTGGGTCGCAGGCGAACCATGTCGCTCAGCGTCGCGTCCGCGAATACGACGTAAGGCGGCACACCCTGCTCGTCGGCAATTTGTCGGCGCAGGGCGCGAAGTCGCTCGAACAGCTCCCCGCCCTTGTCTTCCACCTGCCGGCCGGAAGCGGTCCCGAACAGCCCCCGCTGGCGGGCATGCCTGCCAAGCCGAACCCCATCCGCCGGGTTGTCCTTGAGCCGGCACAGGTCGCGGCCGGCCGGCGTCATGGTCAGAAACGTGAACTGCTCCCGCTCTGCCAGGTCCAAGTAGCCCTGCACGATCAGCTGGTCGATCCAGCTGCGCACAGCAACCTCGCCATCCCCACCGAGCAGCCCATACACGCTGAGCTGCTCGTGCCCGTGCCGCTGGATGGCTTCGCCTGTCCGCCCCAGCAGCACCTGGACGATGTGCCCCACGCCAAACCGTCCGCCGGTGCGCCACACGGCCGAGATGATCTTCTGCGCCACGACCAGCGCCTCCTGGGGCTCCAACTGCAGCGTTTCCGCGAGGCACACGTCGCACGCCCCGCAGCCAGCGTTCTCCGCCGAATACGTTTGCCCGAAGTGCTCCGTCAGCAGCCGGTGCCGGCACACCGGGGCGACCGCGAACTGGCCGATCTCGCGCAGCTGGCGGTCCAGCGCCCGCTGGCGCTCGGGGGGCAGGGGACCGTCCATCCTCGCCAGGAAGCGGTGCTTGACCGTGTCGGCGCCGCTGAACAGCAGCACGCACTCGGCTGGCAACCCGTCCCGACCGGCTCGCCCGGCCTCCTGCTGGTAGTTCTCGATCGATTTGGGCGAGTTGGCGTGGACCACGAAGCGCACGTTGGAGCGGTCGATGCCCATGCCGAAGGCGATGGTCGCCACCACCACGTCCATGCGCTCGCTCAGGAAGTTGGTCTGGACCGCCGCCCGCTCCGGTGCAGGCAGCCCGGCGTGGTAGGCCGCGCAGCTCACGTCGTGGCGCCGCAGCGCCTCCGCCAGATGGTCCACGTCCTTGCGCGTCTGGGCGTAGACGATGCCGCCCTCGCCCGGGTGGCGCTTGATCACATCCAGCACCTGGCTCAGCATCTCGTGCCGGGGTAAGGCCCGGTAGATGAGGTTCGGCCTGTCGGTGTGGCCGATCAGGCGCAGCGGATCGCGCAGTCCCAGCTGCTGGCAGATGTCGTCCTGCACCTGGACCGTGGCTGTGGCGGTCAGCGCCATGCGCGGCACGTCCGGCGCTTGGTCGAGCACGGTCTGGAGCTGGCGGTACTCGGGGCGGAAGTCGTGGCCCCAATGGGACACGCAGTGGGCCTCGTCGATGGCGATCAGCGCTAGGTGGCGCAGCAGCCGCGGCACCAGCTCGCTGATGACCAGTCGCTCGGGGCTGACGTACAGCAGCTGCAGGTCGCCCCGCGAGGCATCCTCACGGACCTGCCGCCGCTCCGTCTCCTTCACGTGCGCGTGCAGCGCCGCCGCCCGCAAGCCGATCTGCCGCGCGGCGGCCACCTGGTCCTCCATGAGCGAGATCAGCGGCGAGACCACCAGCGCCAGCCCCCGCCCGCACGCCGCCGGCGTCTGGTAGCACAGGCTCTTGCCGCCGCCCGTCGGCAGCACCAGCAAACAGTCCCGCCCGCCCAGCGCCGCCTCCACCGCCTCGCCCTGCAGCAGCCGGAAGCCATCAAACCCCCAGTACCGCCCCAACGCCTCCAGCGGCGTCATCTGCCCGGCGGAAATGGCCACGCCCGGAATGGTAGCCGGGGATCGCAGCCAGCTATCCTTTACCTATGGCGGTAGAAGTAAAGAAAGCCGGACGGAAGCGCGGCTCAACCCGCATCAGCAGCAAGCATCAGGTGACGCTTTCCGTAGATGCGTTGGCGAAAGCCGAACTCAAGCCAGGAGACCGGCTGCGGGTTACAGCGCAGGGGCGCGGCAAGCTGTTGCTTGAGCAGGAGAGCGAAGAAGACTGGCGCGGCTACATCGGCATCTTTCACGGGTTGTATCCGCCGGGGTACTTGGACGAATTGCGAAACGAGTGGGACTGACCGTCTTCGACGCTGGGCCGGTCATTGCACTGCTCGAACACGAGAACGTTTTCCACGT
This sequence comes from Chloroflexota bacterium, assembly GCA_036844545.1. GTDB lineage: Bacteria > Chloroflexota > JAJPGV01 > JAJPGV01 > JAJPGV01 > DATGVV01. The sequence continues at coordinate 25,670 of DAIUFO010000003.1, read as the reverse complement.
CAGAAGCGCCGAGCGCTACGAGGAGCTGCGTTACGCCGGCGAAGTGATGCTTTTGCCCGCGTCGGCTTTCGCCGAGGTGATAGTGAAGCCGTGGCTGAGTGGCGCAGCTGCTGTGGAAGATGTTGAGCACGGCCTGCAAGTCTTGCGATTCGCGATACACCCTGTTGATACGGAAGTTGCCCGAGCCGCCGCTCAGTTGCGGGCGCGGCACGGCTCGCGTATGAGGCTGCCGGATGCATTGGTTGTTGCGACGGCCTTGGTGCGTCACGCCGATCGCGTGGTGACGACGGACGGGCGCTGGCCGGCGGATGTGGGCGTCAGCGTCGAGGTGCTGCGGCCCTAATCAACTCCTCCAGGAGCCGGAAGGAGCTGCCGGCCAGCGACGGATCGGCTAGGAAGCTGATGTTCCACAGCACCGCGTGCCGGAGGCCTACCGCTTCCAGAGCGCGCAGCTCGGCCAGGAGCTGGTCCGGGGTGCCGGCGAACAGGTGCTCGCGCACCACGCCTGGCGGCACCTTGGCGACGGCCGAGAGGGCTTCCGACCGGGACAGGCGCGAGGGGATGTAGCCCAGGAAGCCGCCGTCGCTGCCCAGCGGGTGGCTGGCGCCGTGCCGCTCGAACGAGGACGCCCCGAACATCAGGCACACGCCCTTGACCAGCGGATGGTCGAGCAGCCGTTCGACCTCGTGCTCATCCTGGTGGATAACGGTGAAGCCCCAGGCGGCGGGGGTCACCGCCTCCGCCGGGCGGCCACCCCGCGCCGCGGCGTCACGGACCACCGCCAGGTGCTGGGCGTAGAGCGAGGGTGGCATCTTGATCGGCAACCAACCGTCGGCGCTGGCGCCGGCCAGGCGCAGCATGCGTGGGCCGTGGGCCGCCAGCCAGATTGGCGGTAGGGGCGCCTCGAGGGTGGCGCTCAAGCCCAGGACGGCGTCGCGCAGCTGCCAGAAGTCGCCCTCGAAGCTCACCGGCTCGGGTGAGGACCACAACAGCCGGATAATGTCGACCGCCTCGGCCACCCGGCTGGCCGCGCGCTCAATGCCCACTCCATACGGCGCTAGGTTCTCCGCCTCACCCGCCCCCATCCCTAGGATGGCGCGACCGCCCGTTTGGTGCGACAGTGTCAGGAACGCCTGTGCTAGGTGCGCCGGATGCCGGCTGAGCGGCTGTGTGACCGCCGTGCCAACGAGCAGGCGGGACGTAGCCGCTCCCGCCGCCGCCATGGCCACGAACGGATCGAAGAACACGTGCGGGCTGGGCAGGATTGCCGCCAGCGGCGTGATGTCGGGCGTCCATAGGCTTTGCGGCCAGAACCCCATCAGGTGGTCGGGGAACCAAATTGCCGCGGCGCCGGCTGCGTCGCTGCGCGCGGCGTTCCTGCCGATGCTGCCGAAGGGCGGGACGATCGTGCCCGGCAGGCCGATCGTCAATCCGCCGTCCGCGTAGGACCTCATCGGGCCAGCGGCAGCCGCACGGAGAACACTGTGCCGCCCTCGGCCGGGGCGGCCACGCTGAGGCTGCCCCGGTGGGCCTCCACGATCTTCTTGGCGATGGCCAGGCCCAGCCCGGCGCCGCCCTTCTCGCGCGTGCGGGACTGTTCCGCCCGGTAGAAGCGGTCGAACAGGTGGGCGCGGTCCTCCTCCGGGATGCCCGGGCCGTTGTCGGCCACCGATACCTGAGCCGTCGAGTCGTAGCGCTGCACGGCAAAGTTGATGTGCGCCTCCGGCGGCGTGTATTTGATGGCGTTGTCGGCCAGGTTCAGGAGCACTTGACGCATGCGGTCGACGTCCACCTCCACCCAGGCGGGTTCGTTGGCCCGCAGGTTGATCTCTCGGCTGGGGGCCAGCGCCTTGGCTTGCTCGTACACGTCCTCCACCAGGCGGGTCAAGTCGAGCCGCTCCAGGCGGAGTACGTCGCCGGCGTCAAGCCGGGCCAGCGACACCAGGTCGCGCACCAGCCGGGTCATGCGATCGACCTCGCCGCCCATCGCGCCCAACACCCGGTTGAGCGTGGCCGGTTCGTCTTTGGCGCCTTTGTTCAGCACGTCGATGTAGCCCGCGATGGAAGTCAGCGGCGTGCGCAGCTCGTGCGACGCGTCGGCGGCGAACTGCCGCTGCCCCTGCCAGGCAATCTGCAGCCGCTCGGCCATGTAGTTGAAGGACTTTGCCATCTCGGCCACTTCGTCCACGGCTTGGTCCTCGGCCACGCGCTGGGTCAGGTCGCCGTCGGCAATCCTGTGCGCCGTTTGGCCCATCTGGCGCAGCGGCCGCAGGCCAACACGGGTGACCAAGATGACGATCAGGCCAGCCACCAGCAGCGTGGCGCCGATACCGATGGCCAGGATCACGACGAAGCCGTGCAGGGTAACGTCGACCGGCGCCAGGGATGTGGTCAGCACCAGCGCGCCCACCAGCCTGTTCTGGGCCTGCAGCGGCCGCAGCAGCAGCAGGAAGTGCTGTCCATCGGCGTTCACGATGGTCGACGCCTCTCTGCCGCCGCGGTCGATGCCGCGTAGCTGCTCGATGGCCGTCTGGGACAGGCCCTGGTCGGCGGCGATCCGAGACTGTCCGATCAGCCGCGCGTTCGGGCCCAGAACCCACACGCCCACACCCGTGGCTGCCGGCCGTTCCACGATCTGGTTCACCAGCTGCCTCAGGTCAGCCTGCTGGCGCAGCTGCTGCTCGGCCACCAGGCGTTGCAGGGGCGCCGCCTGAGCGCGCAGCAAAGTCAAGGCCTGGCCCGTGAGGTAGCGGTCCAGGGCCAAATACAGGAAGCCGCCCAGCAGCAGCAGCACCAGCGCAATGCCCGCGCCGTACCACAGGGCCAACCGAACGCCGAGAGACTTCACGCCTCTTTCAGGATGTACCCAACTCCGCGGACGGTCTGGATCAGCTTGGGCGGGAGGTCCGCCAGCTTCTCGCGCAGGTAGCGGATGTAGACCTCGACGATGTTGGCGTCGCCCTCGAAGTCGTAGCCCCACACGCGCTCGAGGATGGTTTCCTTGCTCAGTACCAGGCGCTGGTTGAACATGAACAGCTTGAGCAGGTCGTACTCGCGCGGCGTCAGTTCGACCAGCCTCTCGCCGCGGTGGACCTCGCGTGTGTCCTGGTCCAGGCTGAGGTCGGCGAACGTCAGCACCTGCTGGCGGGTGGTGCCGCGGCGGCGCAGCACCGCCCGGATGCGGGCCATGAGCTCTTCGAACCGGAAGGGCTTGACCACGTAGTCGTCGGCGCCCCGGTCCAAGCCCAGGATGCGGTCCTGCAGGTCGTCTCGGGCCGTGAGCATGACGATGCCTGCATCGCTATGGGCGCGGATGCGCTGGCACACCTCCATGCCGTCCATGCCCGGCAGCATCACATCGAGCACGATCACGTCGGGGTTGTAGTCGCGGGCCAGCGCCAGGCCGTTTGGACCGTCGCGCGCGGTCTTGACCTCGAAGCCTTCATAGCCGAGGCCCAGCTTGATGAAGTCCAGGATACTGGGCTCGTCGTCCACGACCAGCGCCTTGAGCCGCGGCCCGCCTCGATCCGGGGTCACTTGCGCCATGAGCATAGCGTGCCCCCGTTAGCTGAGAGATTGCTTAGAAAACGCCTAGCCCAGCGGGAGAATCCTGAATCCCCTCTCCCGCCGCGGCGGGAGAGGGCTAGGGTGAGGGAACTTGGGGCGGAGTGGCGACTACGACCCCGAAACGGCCCCCACCTGCTGCTGCTGGGCCGCGTGATCGTGCTCGTGGCTGGCGGTGAAGCGCAAGCCAAGCCCCGTCCCGGCCAGGATGATCAGCTGGATCAGCGCCGTCTCCCAGGTAGGGAACACTCCGAAGAAATCGACGCTGGGCAAATAGCCGGCCGAATGGGCCTGCAGGAATCCCGCGACTTGCAGCGAGTGTACGCCCATGCCCGCGAACTTGAAGGCCAGGAAGAAGACCAGCACGCTGGTGGCCAGGAAGAACGGCCGAATGGGAATACGCACGCCGACGACCAGCATCAGCACCGCCACCAGTACCAGCGCGCCGCCGCCCACGGCCAGGCCCGCCAGGAGCTGGCTGGTCTCGATAGCCGGGGCGATGCCCACGTAGAACAAGACAGTTTCCGCGCCTTCGCGGAGCACCGCCAGGAAGGCGATGAGAGCCAGGCCCATCAGGCTGTTCGCCGCCAGCGCGCGCGAGCCGCGCTCCGAGATGTAGCGGTTCCAGGAGTGGACGTTGGACTTGCTGTGCAGCCAGAACATCATCCACAGCAGCATGCCCGCGGCCACCAGCCCGGTGACGCCCTCGAGCAGCTCGCGGCTGGAGCCGCCGGCGCGAGCAAAGGCCATGTTCACCACCACGGCGATAACCACGCTCAGGGCCAGGCCAGTCCCACCGCCGGCCCATATCCAGCCCTGCTTGTCGCCGTTGCCGGAGCGCTTGAGGAAGGCCAGCAGGGCGGCGAACACCAGCAGTGCTTCGAAGCCTTCGCGCAGCAGGATAATGGCCGCGTCGAACAGGCCGTAGTGCACCTGCTCGCCGTATGGCGCCAGGCGCGTCTGCATGTCGCCAACAGTCGTAGAAGCCTGCGTGTAGTTAGGGGGAGTTGAGGTCAGCAGGCCGTAGGCCTGCGCCATCTCATTCTCGATGCGGGTGTAGGTGGCGGCGTCCTTCCCGGCCACAGTCGCCTCGACCGAGGGCCAGCCGCGGATGAAGTCCTGCACGTTCTTGGCGGCCCCGGGCGCGTCCTGCGCGATGATGCGCTGCTGAGCGTCAGCCAGGAGGCGCAGCTGAGCGGCCATCGCGCCCGTCGGCGAGCCTTCGGCTGAGCCCGGCTGAGCCCCGGCCGGCGCGGCGGTGGCGTACTGGGTCGTGAACTTGTCGACGCTGACGTCCAGGGCGTCCAACGCGGCGCCGATGCGGTTGGCATCGGCAGGCTGCGCAGTGAAGCTGGCCTGGACATCGGTCATTTTGCCTTCGAGGTCGACGTACATGCCGCGGTTCGTCTGGCGGACGCCCACCTCGACGCTAGGCCAGCCATCGTTGAAAGCTTGGTACTCAACCCTTGCGCCAGCGACATTGCCGGCCTTAGCCTCCGCAATGGCGCTGTCAAGGTGGCCGGTCAAGCCCTTCAATTGATCCGCCGGCGAGGAGGATTGCGCCAACGCAACACCAGGCGCCAGCAGAAGGAGCAACGTCACCATTGCCGCAACCACCACCGCCACCCACTGTCCCCTCTCCCGCCGCTTTCGCCGTCCGCGTAGGACCGGGAGAGGGCTAGGGTGAGGGAGCTCCGGTCCCTTCGCCAGTCGAATTCGCACGTCCCTCACCTAACACGTAGCGTGCCACAAAGGCACGCCTTAATACTTATATTAGGGTAGCCTAACTTTTAGGCGCTTGTCAAGAGCCCTGGGATGTCGGTGACGAAGATGGCCTCGGCTACCTGGGCGCCGAGGGTGTAACGCTCGCCGGCGACTTCGATGACCACGGGTCCCTCGAATGGCTCGCGCTCGATCCAGCGCACGATAGTGCCCGGTTTGAGGTTGCGCTGCTCGATGTAGGCCATCAGCTCCACATCGTTCTCGGCGTCCTCTGACACACGGATGATGGAGTATTCCCCGGGCTGATCCACGTGCGACAGCGCCTGCCCGCGCGGCAGCGGCACGTCGGCTGGCAGGCCGGGGATGGGGTTGCCGTGAGGACACGTCTGCGGGTTTCCGAGCAGAGCCATCAGGCGAGCTTCAACCTTGGGCGAGATGATGTGCTCGAACTTGTGGGCTTCCGCGTGGGCCTCCACCCAGCTCAGGCCCAGGATGTCCGTGAGCAGCCGCTCCGACAACGCGTGGCGGCGGATGAGCGTTTCGGCAGCCTCTTTGCCCTTGGCCGTGAGGCTGACCTCCTTGTGCGGATCGAGCGCCACCAGATCTTCGCGCACCATCCGGCGCAGCGTCTCGGTCACCGTCGGCACGGCCGTGTGCATCCGCTCCGCCAGCCGCGCCCCGATCACGCGCTGCCCGTTCTGCTGCATCAGATAGATCTGGTCGAGGTAGTCCTCGACAACCTCCGTGGGCACTGTAGACGAATCCTACTACTTGGTTGCTGCTGCCGCGGGACGCCACATCTCGGGAATGAGGCGCTTGCGGCGGTCGTTTGGGTCTTTCGGCCAAAGCGTGCAGGTGACCACGCAGTGGTGCTGGTCTTCGTTCTCACAATACGGGCAGAAGACGCACCGCCGGACCTGGTCGTCCTGTCCGGCAAGCCATTTGCGCGGCAGATCGGGGTCCGCCAGCAGCGCGCGCGCCATGCCCACTACGTCCATCTTCTCCTGGAGCAGCATCTGCTCGGCCATCTCGAACGTCACGATCTTGCCCGTCCCTATGACCGGGATGGTCAGCCCGGCGGCGCGGACGCTGGCGCGGATGCCCTCGGCCAGGTAAGCGTTTACGCCGAAGGCCATCTTCTTGTCCCGTGGCATGCACACCTGGCCGCTGTAGCCGGTGTAGGGGTAGGCGGCTTCGCCGACGTTGGGCTGCTTGGCGTCGTCGAACTTGCCGCCGCGGGATATGGACAGGAAATCGAGCCCCGCCCGGGCGAGCTCCACGCCGATCTGCCTCGCATCCTCCAGCGTATTGCCCTCGATGACGCCATCCTCCCGCAGGATGTCCTCCGAGCCCAGATAGCGGCAGCCCAACAGGTACTCGACGCCGACCTGGCCGCGGACCTCCTCAACCACCTCGCGCGCCAGCCGCAGCCGGTTCTCGAGGCAGCCGCCGTACTCGTCCTGGCGCTGGTTGGTCACAGACAGGAACGAGGCCATGGTGTAGGCATGAGCGAAGTGCAGCTCGACGCCGTCGAAGCCGGCCTGCTTGGCGCGGCGAGCTGCCTGGCCGAACCAGACTGGGATCTGATGGATCTCGTCCAGCGTCAGATCGTGGATGGTCTGGCGGTAGCCGCGCAGGAAGTCATGCCTCAGGCGTGCATCAGGCAGGTAGCCCTGATAGCCGGCCTCGAACGCCTCGTCGCTGACGTCGAGCACGCGCGCGGCCAGCTGGCCGCGTTTGACCAGGCCTTCCATGAAGGCTCGCGTTGGCTTGCGGGTGGCGATCTTGAGGAAGTCGATGAGCTGCGGCATCACCAGCGACTCGCCGGCGGCGTGCATCGCCCGCACCAGGCGCTTCAGGTCCGGGATGTAGCGATCGTGGCCCAGTCGCATAAGTGGCCCGCTGGCCACGTCGCGGATGCCGATGGCCTCGAGCACGATCGTCCCGACGCCACCCGAGGCGTAGCTCAGGTACATGTCGCGCACGTCCTTCGTGACTTCGCCCTGCACGTTCGAGCGCCACGTCACCATCGCCGGCAGCCACAAGCGGTTCCTCAGCTCCAGCCCGCCGCGCCCAATCGCCAGCGGCTGGAAGACAATGGACTGCTCGCGTTCGCCTTTCATTGTCGCCGAGCCACCCTTTGTCATTCAGAGCGTAGCGAAGAATCCGTCTCCCGCCAGCCGCCCGGCCTACACCACCACCGCGAATATCTGCTGCGGCTCGTCCTTGCCCTTGACCATCACCGGCTGATGTGGCCCGCGAGGGCTTCCGCGCAGGCCCCCGACACGATGGTCTCCCCACGTCCGGCCACCCCGGCCAGCCGGCTGGCGACGTTGACCGTGTCGCCAATGACCGTGTAGTCCAGGTGGTGCGGCGAGCCAATGTTGCCCACGACGACGAGGCCGCGGTTGATGCCCACGCCCATGCCGATGTCGAGCTGCAGCCCGCGAGCTTCCCACTCCTTATGAAGCTTGTCGAAGGCGGCGTGCATCTTCGGCGCGGCGTGGACCGCCTTCAGCGCATCGTCAGCCATAGCCATCGGCGCGCCGAACACCGCCATGGCCGCGTCACCGATGAGCTTGAGCACGGTGCCGCCTTCGGACTGGATCTCCGCGATCATGGCCGTGAAGTAATCGTTCAGGATCTCCACCACCTGGTGCGGCTCCAGCTGGGATGACATGTGGGTGAAGCTGCGAATGTCGCAGAACAGCACCGTGACGTACACCTCGTTGGTCTGCTCCAGCGCATCGGGATCGGCGGCTAGCTGTTCCGCCAGGGCCGGGCTGAAGTAACGCTCCAGGCGCTGGATCTGCGTCTCGCGCTGCACCGTCTTGGAGATGTAGTCGACCAGCTGCTGCATCAGCGTCGTGAACAGCTCGTCCAGGTTGTCCAGCTCAGTGGACTTGAAGGGATTCGCGGGCTTGGCCAGCGGCTGCTCGACGATGGGGTTGAACTTCCCCAGGAAGCGCACCAGGAAGTTCCGAAGCGTGAACTTGACGATGACGTAGTTGATGAAGCCGTACAGCACCAGGCCGATGAGTCCGCTGCTCACCACGAACGCGGTTGGCGAGCTCATGCCCACGGCCGTCCAGGCCAACACCGGCACCACGATACTCACCAGCAGGCCGTAGCCCATTAATCCCCAGAACAGCCGCCACTGAGCGCCCATGCCGCAAGCATACGGCGCCCTCCCCCTCGCCCGCCGCGGCGACATTCTCCCTCGCCCGCCGAGGCGGGAGAGGGTCGGGGTGAGGGAACCCACCCGGCCGCTCCGGCGTGCCCTTGACCTCGCCGTCCGCGTGGGACTTAGATCGCCTTCACCACCAGCTCGCCCATCTCCGTGGTGGACGTCTTGCCGCCCAGGTCAGCAGTCCGGTGGCCAGCGTCGAGCACCTGCTGGACCGCTCTCTCGATGGCTTCGGCCGGCTTGGGCTGGTCCAACGACTGGCGCAGCATCATGGCCGAGCTGAGGATCATCGCCAGCGGGTTGGCGATTCCCTTGCCGGCGATGTCCGGCGCGGTGCCGTGGATGGGCTCGTACAGGCCGAACTTGCCTTTGCCCAGGCTGGCCGACGGCAGCAGGCCCATCGAGCCGGTGAGCTGCGACGCTTCGTCGGTCAGGATGTCGCCGAACATGTTCTCGGTGACGATCACGTCGAACTGGCGCGGGTCGCGGATGAGCTGCATCGAGCAGTTATCGACCAACATGTTGTTGACTTCGACGTCGGAGTAGCGCTTTGCCACGCCGGCCACGGTCTGGCGCCACAGCCGCGAAGTCGAGAGCACGTTGGCCTTGTCCACGGACGTCACCTTCTTGCGGCGGGTCCGCGCCAGCTCAAAGGCCGTCACGACGATGCGCTCGATCTCCGGCTGCGAGTAAGCCATCGTATCGACAGCCTTCATGACGCCGTTGGGCGCCTTCCAGACCTTGCTCGGCTTGCCGAAATACAGGCCGCCAGTCAGCTCCCGCACCACCACCAGGTCCGTGCCTTGAAGCACCTCTTCGCGGATTGGTGAGGCCTTGATCAACGCTGGGTTGACCTTCACCGGCCGCAGGTTGGCGTACAGCTTGAAGCCATAGCGCAGCTTGAACAGCGCCTGCTCCGGCCGCACCTTGGCTTCGGGGTCGTCCCACTTGGGGCCGCCAACCGCGCCCAGCAGGATGGCGTCGCATTTTTCGCACATGGCGAAGTCTTCGTCACGCATGGCCACGCCGTACCTGTCGATGGCGGCCCCGCCAATCACAGCTTCCCGGAACTCCAGCGACAGGTCGAACCTACCGGCAACCGCTTCCAGCACCTTCATCGCCTCTCGGCAGACCTCGGGGCCGATGCCGTCGCCCGGCAGCACAGCAATCTTGGGCATGGAGAACAAGGATAGACTGCCGGCGGTGAAGCCCCGCATTCCTCGCCGTTTGTTCGTCGGGCTTACGGTCTCGCTGCTCCGCGGCGAGTCGCGTTCCCTGCTGGCCGACACCGCGCGCATGGTCGCCGCGCTGCCGCTTCGGCCCCACATCTCGGGCCAGGAGCATGTGCCGGATGGGCCGTTCGTCCTCATAGCCAACCACTACCAACGGCGCGACCTGTGGATTGGCTGGGCCGCCTCGCTCCTGATCCAGGCCGCCGGCCGTCCAGTCCACTGGCTCACCCTCCGCGAGTTGCGGCTGGGACGGCGCGAGCTGCCGCTCACCCGCCGCCGCTTCAGCCGGGTGGCCCAAACCTACGCCTTCATCCCCATGCCCGCCGACCTGACCGATCACTCTGCCCAGGCGACAGCGATCCGCCACGCCATCCGCCTGCTGCGAGCCGGCGAGGTGGTCGGCTTGTTCCCGGAAGGCCAGCACGGCCACACTGGCGGGCTCTCCCCAGCCCTGCCCGGCACGCCCGAGCTCGCCTGCCTCCTCTCGCGCTGCGCGCCCCTCCTACCCGCCGCCGTCCGCGAAGACGCGGGCCACCTCACCGCCGCCTTTGGCCCCCCTTCCGCCTGACAGACCCCAGCCCCACCACCCTCATGCAACCCATCGCCGACTTGGGAGGGCAATAATGCATCCCCTCGCCCGTCGCAACGGGAGAGGGCGAGGGTGAGGGAACCCAGCGCTCGCCCGCGCCCTACCGAATCCGCGCGAAGATGGCGTCGCCCTCGAGGCGAACGTCGAACGTGCGCCGCGGCTCGGTCTTGAGCTTTTCCAGCGGCTTGCCGTCTGCCGAGCGCAGCGGGCGCTTGAGCTGCGCCTCGCGTACTACCTTGCCCGTCTCCACGTCGTATTGCGAGCCGTGCAGCGGGCATGTGACCGTCGTGCCCTCCAGCCTGCCCTGGTGCAGTAGCGTCCGCATGTGGCCGCAGTGGTTGGCCATCACGAACACCTGGCCCTCCATTCTCGCCATCAGCACCGGCTGGCCGTCGAGTTTCGACGGCTTCATGGCGCCCTCGGGCAAATCGGCCAGGGAGCCGAGGCGCTCCCAATAGCCCGCCATGTAGCGGCCGGTGTGCGGCTCGAAATAGGTGATCTCGGGCTCGGCAGCACCGTCCTCCCAGCCGAAGCGCACGATCGAGCCCCTAGCCGGGTCCGGCTCCCAAGCCGACTGCTTGGTGAGCGGCTGCCCAAGGTAGGCCATGCGCAGGATCTTGATGGGGTCGCCGTGGCTGATACACACCACGCTGCGACCGGGGTAATCCTTGACCAGATCGAACATCAGCCGTTGCATGCGCAGGAACACCTGCTGCACCGTCTCGTCGCCGGCTCCCCGGTCGTAGAAGTTGGGATGGCGCGGCATCTTGGCCCACTGCTGCCCCTGGAAATGCGTCTTCAGCTCGATCAGCCGCCGCGTCTCGCGCACCGGCACGCCCGGATGCTGCTTGGCGATGATCCGTGCTGTTTGCTTGGCCCGCAGCATGGGGCTGGTGTAGATCGCCGCCAGCGGCTCCTCCGCCAGCGCCTGCGCGGTGACTTCCGCGTCCTTGAGCCCCCGCTCGCTTAGCTTGAATCGCGACAGCCGGGCGTAAAAGACGTTGTCCGGGTTGTACACCTCCGCATGACGCACAAACAAGATGTCAGTCCGAGGCACCAGCAAAGCGTACTGGCGCCACCGGCACAGCGCTAGACTGCCCCAAAGCAATGGGGCGCCGGGCCGACCTGCAGCGCGCAGTAACGCGTTCGATCCAAGAGCACAGCATGCTCCCAGCCGGCGAAGTCGGCCTTGTCGCCGTCTCCGGCGGCGCCGACTCGATGTGCCTGCTGCACTGCCTAGCGCGCCTAGGCTGCAAACTGGCGGTGGCGCATCTGGACCATGCCATTCGCCCGGAATCCGAAGCCGACGCCGACTTCGTGCGCGAGGCGGCAGCCAGCCTCGGCCTGGAGTGCATCGTCGAGCGGCGGGCCGTCCCCGCCTACCGCCGGCAGCGCAAGCTGAGCCTCGAGGCGGCCGCGCGTGAGGTTCGGCACGCCTTCCTGCGTGAGGCGGCAGCCAAGCTCGGCGCCAGCGCCATCTTCCTGGGCCATACCGCCGACGATCAGGTGGAGACGTTCTTGCTGCGCCTCATCCGAGGCGCCGGCGTCGCCGGCCTGCGCGGCATGCAGCCCCAGGAAGATCTGCTGTGCCGGCCGATGCTGGGCATCTGGCGCTCCGACGTCGAGGTCTGGCTGCGCGAACACGACCTCGAATGGCACGAGGACGCCAGCAACCGCGACCCGCGCTTCCTCCGCAACCGCGTACGGCACGAGCTGCTGCCGCTGCTGGCTAGCCTGAACCCCGGCGTCAAGAAGGTGCTGCTGCGCGAAGCCGACCTCATGGGCGATCGGCAGGACGAGATTGAGGCCGAGCTGCTGCGCCGGCTGGGCCTCAACGCCCGCCAGATTGGCGCGGCCCTCGACGGCAAGCCCGTCGTCCTCAAACTACCCCCTCGCCCGTCGCAACGGGAGAGGGCTGGGGTGAGGGAACCCAGCGCCGCGGACACAACCCCCCTCACTCTGACCCTCACTCGCCGGCGGGAGAAGGCACAGCACCAGCCATTCGACCAGCCCCTCCGGCTCCCCGGCCTCGTCCACCTCCCCGGCATTGGCGCCATCCGGGCCAAGGGCGTCGTGCTGCAGGGCATGCCCGAGGCCAGTGCCGGCGTCGAGTATGTCGACCTCGAGCAAACCGGCGGCGACCTGCGCGTGCGCAGCCGCAAGCAGGGCGACCGCTTCGTGCCCCTGGGCATGAGCGGCTCCAAGAAGCTGCAGGATTTCTTCGTGAACGAGCACGTCCCGCGCGACGAGCGCGACCGGCTGCCGCTGGTCACCACCGCCGGCGGTGCTATCGTGTGGGTCGTTGGGATGCGCATCGACGAGCGGTTCAAGGTGACGCCGGGCACGTCCACAGCTGTCCGCCTGCAGTTCGTGCCGGAGTGACGGGCGTGAGCGAGATCCTGCTGTCCGAAGAGCAGCTCCAAGTCCGTATCCGGGAGCTGGGCCGCCAGATCAGCCAAGACTATGCCGGCAAGGCGCCGCTGATGGTTGGCGTCCTGAAGGGCGCTGCCATGTTCCTGGTGGACCTCATCCGCGCGGTCGATCTGCCGCTCGCCATTGATTTCATGGCCGTTTCTTCCTATGGCGCCGCCACCGAGTCCAGCGGCGTCGTGCGCATCCTGAAGGATCTCGAAACGCCGATCGAGGGCCGCGACGTGGTGCTGGTCGAAGACATCATCGACAGCGGACTGACCATCGCCTACGTGCTGGATATGCTGCGCCGGCGCGGTCCCGCCTCTCTCAAAGTCTGTGCCTTGCTGGTCAAGGAACAAGCCGCCGAGGCCGGCCTGAAAGCCGACTACGTGGGCTTCACCATCCCCAATAAATTCGTGGTTGGCTACGGCTTGGACTTCGACGAGAAGTACCGCAACCTGCCCTACCTTGGCATTCTGCAAACTGGCGGTTGATATACTGCCTCCAGGATCCCGTATCAGCGGTTCCGCGAGTGCAACAAGCGAGTAACTAATGGACACCAAATGGCTTCGCAATAGCTTCGTCTATCTGATCATCATGGTCGCCATCCTGGCGGTCTTCTTCACCATCTTCCAGCAGCCGGGCAAAGAGAAAAGCGTCCCGCTGACTGATTTCTATCAAACCGTCGTCAACGACGCCAAGAACGGCAACAAGGACGCGGTGCTGATCAACGCCAACAAGCTCACTGTCAAGTCGCCGGAAGGCACTAAGACGGCCTGGATTGGCGACCGCACCAACGTCATGCAGGACCTGCACGATCGTGGCGTGCAGGACGGCCAGGTCTCGGTTGAGTACCAGGCGCCGAGCCAATGGGGCAACTGGCTGGGCCTGCTGGGCTCCTTCCTGCCGCTCATCATCTTCGGCGGCTTGCTGCTGTTCATGATGCGCCAGGCGCAGGGCACCAACAACCAGGCCCTCAGCTTCGGTAAGAGTCGGGCGCGCATGTTCCTGGGCAACAAGCCCACGGTCACCTTTGTAGACGTCGCCGGTGTCGACGAGGCCAAGCAGGAGCTCGCCGAGGTCGTCGAGTTCCTCAAGTACCCCGATAAGTTCGCGGCCCTCGGCGCGCGCATCCCGCGCGGCGTGCTGCTGGTTGGCCCTCCCGGCACCGGCAAAACGTTGCTCTCGCGGGCCGTCGCCGGCGAGGCAGGCGTGCCCTTCTTCAGCATCTCCGGCTCCGAGTTCGTCGAGATGTTCGTCGGCGTCGGCGCTTCGCGCGTGCGCGACCTGTTCGACCAGGCCAAGAAGAACTCGCCTTGCATCGTGTTCGTGGACGAGATCGACGCCGTCGGCCGCCAGCGCGGCGCCGGCCTGGGCGGCAGTCACGACGAGCGCGAGCAGACCCTCAACCAGATCCTGGTCGAGATGGACGGCTTCGACACCAATACCAACGTGATCGTCATCGCCGCCACCAACCGGCCCGACGTGCTCGACCCGGCGCTGCTGCGGCCCGGCCGCTTCGACCGCCAGGTCGTGCTCGACAGGCCCGACATCAAAGGCCGCCGCGCCATCCTCGACGTCCACTCTAAGGGCAAGCCGCTCGACAAGAGCATCAGCCTGGACGTCCTGGCCAAGCAGACCGCCGGCTTCTCTGGCGCAGATCTCTCCAACCTGGTCAACGAGGCCGCCATCCTGGCCGCCCGGCGCAACAAGAAGGCCATCTTCATGCCGGAGATGGAGGAGGCCATCGACCGCGTGGTCGCCGGACCCGAGCGCAAGAGCCGTATCATCTCCGAGAAGGAAAAGGCCATCACGGCCTACCATGAGGTCGGCCATGCGCTGGTCGCTCGGGCTCTCCCCAACTGCGACCCCGTGCACAAGCTCAGCATCGTGGCTCGCGGCATGATGGGCGGCTACACCCGCTTCCTGCCGGTTGAGGACCGCTACCTGTGGACCAAGAGCCAGTTCGAGGACAACCTGGCCTCGCTGCTGGGCGGTCACTCGTCGGAGGTGCTCATCTTCGGCGAGAGCACCACCGGCCCCTCTAACGACATCGAGCGCGCTACGCACATTGCCCGGCGCATGGTCACTGAGTACGGCATGAGCGCCAAGATCGGCCCGATCGCCCTCGGCCATAAGGAGGAGATGATCTTCCTCGGCCGCGACATCGGCGAGCAGCGCAACTACTCCGACACGACAGCGCTGGAGATCGATCATGAAGTGCGGCGCATCATCGAGCACGCGCACAACGTCGCCCGCGAGATCCTCACCCACAATAAGGACAAACTGGTCCGCATCGCCGAGCGGCTGCTCAGGGACGAAACCATCGAAGGCCCGCTGTTCGAAGATATGTTCAATGGCGACGGTACGGCCCCCGAGGTCGAGGCCACGCCACCCGCTCCCGAGGCTCCCGCGGCCGACACGAGCATTGCCGCCAGCACCTCCGAACCGGAGCCGGCGCCACAGATCAAGCCCGAGCTCCCGCCAAGGCCCCAGCTCGGCGGCGCCCCGGCGTAACATACTCCCTCTCCCGCCGCGGTGGGAGAGGGTTGGGGTGAGGGAGCCATGCGGCCCGTCATAGGTTTCCTTACCGATTTCGGGACCACCGACCACTATGTCGGCGTGATAAAAGC
>DAIUFO010000003.1:0-10321 GCA_036844545.1 Chloroflexota bacterium | reverse complement strand
TAAAAGCAGTCATCGCCGGCATCGCCCCGAATGCCCTGGTCATCGACATCAGCCACGCCGTCCCTCCCCAGTCGGTGCTCGCTGGCCAGCGCCTGCTGCGAGCGAGCGTGCCCTACTTCCTGCCCGGCTCGATCTTCCTGGCCGTAATCGATCCCGGTGTGGGCACCACCCGCCGCCCCATGGTGTTGCGCTCCGGCGGACACACCTTCGTTGGCCCGGACAACGGCCTGTTCACGCCCTGGCTGCCCGGCGAAGCGGCAATCGAGCTCACGGCCGCCGAGTACCGCTTGCCCCAAACCTCCGCCACCTTCCACGGCCGCGACGTCTTCGCGCCGGCGGCGGCTCATCTGGCCCTTCGCGTGCCAACCGACCGGTTTGGCCCAGCGCTGACAGATCCCGTCCTCCTTCATCCGCCACAAGCCCAGACTCGAGAGGATGGGACAATCGTCGGCGAAGTCGTGTACGTCGACCGCTTTGGGAACCTCATCACCAACATCGCCGGCGTGACCGGCGGCAAAGCGCTGTTTGGCGATCGCGAGCTGCCGGTTGTATCGACCTACGGCTCGGCCAGTCCAGGCCAGCTGCTGGCCCTGGTAGGCAGCGAGGGCGAGCTTGAGATCGCCGTCCGCGACGGCAGCGCCGCCGCGGAACTCGACGCCACTCCCGGTGAGCAGGTCACCTGGCGCCCATGAGCGAGCCACACTTCGACATCCTGCCGTCGGTCCTGAACGGCGATACGGCGGACGTCTATTTCCGGCGGACCGACAAGGTTCTTGCCGCCGAGGGAATCGACCCGCTGGTGGACATGGAGATCTTCGGCCGGGAGGCGGGCATCCTGTGCGGTGTCGCGGAGACCTGCCAGCTGCTGCGGCAGGCGAACTTCGCCGGCGAGCTGTGGTCGTTGGACGAGGGCGAGGCGTTCGAGCCCAAAGAGACTGCCATGCGCATCGTCGGCCGCTATAAAAGCTTCGGCATCTACGAGACGGCGATCCTGGGCATCCTGGCCAGCGGCAGTGCCTGGGCCAGCGCCGCCAGGCGCTGCGTCGAAGCCGCGGGCGACGTGCCAGTCATCAGCTTCGGCGCAAGGCACATCCATCCCAAGGTCGCCGACGTAATGGACTATGCCGCTATCGTCGGCGGCTGCGCCACCGGTTCCACCTCAGCTGGTGCGGCTCTAAAGGGTCTGGCGCCGTCGGGCACGATGCCGCACGCCCTGATCCTCATCCTGGGGGACACCGTGGTGGCGGCCAAAGCCTTCCACAGGCATATCGAGCCCGAGGTCACGCGCATCGTGCTCATCGACACCTTCCACGACGAAGTGGAGGAGAGCCTGCGGGTGGCCGAAGCCTTGGGCCAGAACCTCTGGGGCGTGCGCGTCGATACTCCGTCTGAACGCGGTGGCGTCACACCCGACCTGGTCATCGAGCTGCGGCATAAGCTCGACTTTGCCGGCCATAGCCACGTCCGAATCTTCGTCAGCAGCGGCCTCGACCCGGACAAGATTCGTCACTTCCGCGAGCACCATGCCCCTATCGACGGCTTTGGCGTCGGCAGCTGGATCTCAGGCGCCCGCCCCATCGATTTCACCGGGGACCTGCGTGAGATCGATGGCAAGCCGATTGCCAAGCGTGGCCGCCTGCCCGGCCGGCAGGCCAATCCCCGCTTGAGGCGGCGCATCTAGCGGACCGGCGCCGGCATAGGACTCCGGTCCCAACGCATTGACGCTCACGTAAGGGCCGTCTACGATGCAGCGGAACCTCACGTGCAATCTTTTCCGACGCAACTGCGCCTCTTCGATCCCCAGGCGCAGATCGTCCGCGACCAGGCCTGGCTGGTGACTCAGCTGAACCACGTTTGGGCCAGCTGGTTCTCCGACGTCGAACGGATTACGCCGGTCTCGATCCGCTACGTCCGCCCCTGGAAGCGCCGGCTCGCGGTGATCTACCTGACCGAGGACGATCGCCGCAGCTTCATCGGGGTGAACCGGCTGCTGCGCGATCAGCGCGTGCCCTACACGGTCTTCCTGGTGACGCTGGCTCACGAGTTGGCCCACTACGCCCACGGCTTTGGGTCGCACCACCCACGGCGCTACCGGCACCCGCACCGTGGCAACGTCGTCCAACGCGAGCTGACCCGCCGCGGCCTCGGCTCGGAGCTGCGCTTCTACGCGGACTGGACCAACGAGAGCTGGTTCGAGCTCCTCGAGGAGCTCGCCCGAGAGTCCCGCCTCGGCACCGTCGGCCCCCCCAGCGAGCCCGACACCCTAGCAGCCGCCCGAGTGGACTAGCTCAATCACCGATCTCAGGCGGCGGAAGCTCGTGATCGGTCCCCCAGCTCGCGAGCCAGGCATCTACCGCCTCATCCGAGACCCATTCGCCGCGTTCCGCTGAGGCGATGCCCTCCTTTACGGCCTGTATCTTCCATTCCTTGTACTTCAGGTACTCGCCGATGGCCTCCGCGGCCAAATACGAGCGGCTCCGGCGCGTATCGTGCGCAAGGACCTCCAGACGATCGAGGTCTTCCTTCGGAAGCCGAATAGTCAGCGTCGCGCTCTCAGATATGCGTACATTGTACACATGTCCTCACGCCGCCGAGCGAACGCCGCACAGCCGCAACGCCGCGGACTCGATGGCTTCCACCGTCACGCCGTATGTAGCCAGCAACTGGGCCGCGGAGCCGTGCTCCACGAAATGGTCGGGCAGACCGATGCGCTCCAGGCGGACGGAGCCGCTGAGGCCGCGATCCGCCAGCAGCTCCAGGACGGCGCTGCCGAAGCCGCCGGCGAGGGCGTGCTCCTCCACAGTGACGATGCGCCCGGTGCGGGCGGCCAGCTCCAGGATGAGCTGCTCGTCCAGCGGCTTGGCGAAGCGAGCGTTGACGACCGTGGCCTGCACGCCCTGCGCCTCCAGCCGGGCGGCGGCCTCCATCGCCCAATACAGCGGCGGCCCGAAGGCGATCAGCGTCACGTCCGATCCGTGGCGCAGCACTTCGGCTTTGCCGGCGGCGATAGGCTGCTGGAACGGCAGCGGATCTCCCAGCCCGTTGCCGCGCGGGTAGCGCACCGCCACCGGGTGGTCCTGCTGCGAGGCCCATTCGAGCATCGGCGGCAGCTCCAACTGGTCGCGTGGCATCAGCACCGACAGGTTGGGCAGCATGCGCAGGAAGCCGACGTCGAACACCCCCTGGAAGGCAATGCCGTCGTCGCCCACCAGGCCGGCGCGGTCGATGCAGAAGACCATCGGCAGGTCCTGGACGGCTACGTCGTGGACCACCTGGTCGAAGGCACGCTGCAGGAAGGTCGAGTAGATGGCGACCAGCGGCCGCAACCCCTGCGTCGATAAGCCCGCCGAGAAGCACACGGCGTGCTGCTCGGCTATGCCCACGTCGAAGAAGCGCTCCGGGAACTGCTGCGCGAACTGCGTGAGGCCGGTGTTGTCGCACATGGCCGCGGTGACCGCTACGATGCGCGGATCGTTCTTCGCCAGCTCCACGGCGACCTTGCCGAAGACATTGCTGTAACTCGGCGGGGCAGGCTTGGGCGCCGGTGCGTCTACCGCCGCCGGCTTCTTGGCCGCGGAAATGCCGTGGTAGGCTGTGGGGTCTTCCTCGGCCGGCTGGTAGCCCTTGCCCTTGACCGTCCGGACGTGCAGGAACACCGGCCGGCCCGTTTGCTTGGCCCGCTCCAGGTTCTCTCGCAGCGTCGGGATGTCGTGCCCGTCGATCGGCCCGATGTACAGGAAGCCCAGCTCTTCCCAGATGTTGCCCGGCAGGATCACTTGCCGCAGCGACTTCTTCATGCGCTTGGCCAGGTTGAAGGCTTTATCGCCCAGCGGCAGGCGCAGCATCATGCGCTCCACGTCGCGCTTGGTGTGCAGGTACATCGGGTCTGACGTGATCCGGTACAGGTAGGCCGACACGGCGCCGACATTGGGCGAGATGCTCATGCCGTTGTCGTTGAGGACCACGACCAGCGGCGTTTTGAGCATGCCGGCGTTGTTCAGCCCCTCGTAAGCCAGGCCGCCGGTGAGCGCGCCGTCGCCAACGACGGCCACCACGTTGTAGTCCTTGCCGAGCACGTCCCTGGCCTTGGCCATGCCCAGCGCGGCCGAAATGGACGTGCTGGCGTGGCCCGTGCCGAAGGTGTCGTACTCGCTCTCGGAGCGCAGCGGAAAGCCGCTGATGCCGCCGAACTTCTTGACAGTGTTCAGCCGGTCGCGCCGGCCGGTGAGCATCTTGTGCGGGTAGCACTGGTGGCCCACATCCCAAATAATCTGGTCCCGCGGCGCGTCGAACACGGTGTGCAGCGCGATGGTCAGCTCGACCGCGCCAAGGCTGGGCGCGAAGTGGCCGCCGATCTCTAGGATGTTCTCGACGATCTCCTGGCGGATCTCGACCGCCAGCTGATTGAGCTGCTCGTCGGTGAAGTTGCGAAGGTCGCGCGGGGCGGCGATGGTGTCAAGCAGCATGGCTGAATTTTAGCTCCGTTCTTGCCTCGAAACGCCCAATCCGAGGAGCGAAACAAAGAGTAGGATGGCGGCGAACACGTACAGTGTGGCGCGCGTACCGACATTCGGAATGAGCAGGAACACGGCTCCAAAGGTACCGATCAGGCTGCCGATCGTTGTCAGCGCGAACACCGTCCCAGCGGTGTTGCCGGAGCCGGCCACGCCGGCCACGCTGAGCCGGATGGCGTACGGGCTGACGCAGCCGAGCAGGATGGTTGGCAAGGCGAACAGCCCCAAGCAGCCGGCGACGGTCCCCCAAAACAGGCCCAATGGCAGGCGCTCCGTGGTCGCCAGCGCACCGCCGAGCAGCGGCGAAGCCAGCACCGCTGTCAGCGCAACGGTCAGAGCCGCGACCGCATTCAGCGCGAAGAATGGCCTCCTGGTGGGCCGGCTGTCGGCCAGCTTGCCGCCCAACCAGTAGCCGAGCGTCAGGTACGCCAGGATCAGCCCGATCAGGATCGCCCAGCTGTACAGCGACGTGCCGAAGAACGGCGCCAGCAGCCGCGAGGCAGCCATTTCCACCGCCAGCGAAGCCATCCCGGCGACAATCACCAGGAGGAAGAGCAAGCTACCCTACCCTACCCTACTACTCCCTCTCCCGCCGCGGCGGGAGAGGGCTGGGGTGAGGGAACCCACCCGCCACACCTAGCGTACGCCCAGGCACTTCGCCGTCCGCGTAGGGGCTCGCCGTCCGCGTAGGGACTCGCCGTCCGCGTAGGACCTCACTGGCCGCTGAGCTGGCCCAATCGCTGCAGGTCGGCTTGGACCTGCTTCATCTCCTGACCGTAGGTCGCGAAATCGCCCGACTTCAGCGCGTCCTGAGCGCGGTTGTAATGGTCGTTGGCACTCTTGGAGAGCGCAGCGATTTCCGGCGGCACGTTGGCCAGTGGCGAGGCCGATGCGCTCAGGCTGGAGCTTGGCGCGGGCGCTGCCGAAGCCGATGCCACAGGCGCGGCTGATGCCCCCGCCGAGGGTTGCACCGCCGCTGGCGGCGGCAGCGTGCTGACCACGCCGCCGTTCGTCGGAACCCCGCTCGCGAAGATCTGGTTGAGCGAGCCCTCCAACGTGTCGGTCATGGCGATCTTGTTGCCATTGCCGACGATCACGCGCTTCAGCTCCGGCAGCGGGCTGGTCTGGGCCTGCAGGTACAGCGGCTCCACGTACAGGAAGCTCTGGCCTACCGGGATGACCAGCAGGTTGCCCCGCAGCACCTGCGAGCCCTGTTGGTTCCACAGCGACAACTGGCTGGAGATGGCCGTGTCCTGGTCGATAAGCGACTCGATCTGCAGCGGCCCGTAGATGAGCTTGTCCTTGGGTAGCTTGTAGTTGAGCATCTTGCCGTAATCGGCTCCGTCGGAGCGGGCCACCAGCCAGGAGATCATGTTGGGTTTGCCGGCCGGCGTGAACGGCATCAGCAGCAGGAACTCGTCGCGCGTCTCGCCCGGCAGGCGCATCAACACGTAGTACGCCTCTATGGCCTGTTGTGAGCGCGCCTGGCCGGCGCCGCCTTGCGCGAAGCGCTCTTGCGGCACGGCCCATACGTCCTCTCGGTTGTAGAACACCTGCGCATCGGTCATGTGATACGTCCGGTATTGATCGATCTGCGCCAGGAACATGTCCTCGGGATAGCGCACGTGGGCGCGCAGACCCTCGGGCATCTCGCTCAGCGGCCGGAACAGCGCTGGGAAGATCTTCTCGTACGTCTGGATCAGTGGGTCGGAAGGGTCGGCCACGTAGTACGTGGTCGTGCCGTCGTAAGCGTCGACCACGATCTTGACCGAGTTCCGGATGTAGTTGAAGCCCTGGACGGGCTGGCTGTAGGGGTACTTGGTCGTGGTCGTGTAGGCATCCTGCAGCCAGTACATCTTGCCGCCGTCGACAACGATGTAGGGGTCATGGTCGTAGCTCAGGAACGGCGCGATGGCCTTCAGCCGCTGCTGGATCACGCGGTTGAACAGAATCCTGCTGTTCGGCTCGAGCGTGTTGCTGATCACGATGTTCAGGTCGCCGAAGCGCCAGGCGAAGGCCAGCCGCTTGAGGAACGAGTCGAGCCTCACTCCGTGTGTGCCCTGGTAGGTGGCGAACACGTTCTGGTCGCCCTGCGGGTAGTCGAACTCCTGCTGCTTGGTGTCGACTATCACCCAATTCTGAGTCTGCGCGCCGTAATAGATCTCTGGCCGGTCGATCTTGAGTGGCCCTTTCGGAGGCAGGTCTTGTTCGATCAGCTGCGGCAAGCCTTCAGGGGTGATCGCCGCCACGGGGCTCATGGCCAAGCCGTAGCCGTGCGTGTACTGCAGATGGATGTTCACCCAGGTCTGCGCCGCCGCCGATAGCCGCGTGGTATCGATTTCGCGAGCGCCCAGCATCACCTGCTGGTATTCGCCGTTGATGTTGTAGCGGTCAACCTCGATGTCCGGGAAGTCGTAATACTGGCGGATTGACTGGATCTGGTTGTAGGTCGTCTGCAGCGGCCGGTAGTCCAGCAGGCGGATGTTCTGGATGGTGGCTCCTGCCTGCTGCACCGCTTGCTGGGTCACCTGGTCCTGGACGTTGAAGTCCTGGACGTCGATCTTGGCCAGGTTGAACGCCTGGCGCGTCGCCTGGATGTTGTTCTGGATGTACGGCCGCTCCAGGTTCAGCTCGTTGGGCTTGACTTGGAACTGCTGGACAAAGGCGGGAATGATGCCGCCGGCCACGATCAGCGCCACCAGCCATAAGCCCACCGAGCCGGCCACCAGCCACAGCGTGCGCACCAGCGTATTGGCCAGCAGCAGGATGGCCGCCACCGCGGTGATGAACGTCAGGACGAGGAAGGCGCCGTATTGGATGTGGACGTCGGTGTAGCTGGCTCCGGCGGTCACGCCGCGATGCGAGAACAGCAGCCCCGGGATGTCCAGCTGGTAGTTCCAGGCGATCAGCGCCAGCAGGCCGGCGCCGATGACGGACAGGTGCGCGCCCGCCGCCCGCGACGTCCGCAGCCGGCGGAAATCAGTCGTGAGGCCATAGGCGACGGCAACGTTCACCAGCGTCAGCAGCAGCGCCCAGAAGGCCCAGCCCTGCAGGTCCTGGTAGACCGGCCATTGGAACACGTAATAGCTGACGTCGCGGTTCAACACGGGATCCGTCACGCCGAACGAGCTGGCGTTGTTGAACTTGAGCAATGCTTCCCAGAAGCCGGTAGCCGCGGAGGCCATGATCAGCACCTGGATGGCGATGGCAAAGCCCCATAGGATGCGCACGATCGCTGCCGGGATCTGCAGCGCGGCGGGCTCCACTGGGGCCACTGCCGGCGCTTTGCGCAGCTTCCTCGCCACCACCACGTTGGCAGTCAGGAACACCAGGAAGATCGCCCCAAAGGCCAAGAAGGTGTAGATTTGGGCAGTGATTCGGGTGACGTACACCGATTGCAGGTCCAGGCTCTGGAACCACAAGTAGTTGGTGTAGATGCCGTCGCCGATGCCCAGCAGTACCAGCAATACCACCACCGCGAGTCCGAACGCGAAGGCCTTTCCGATCCACGATGGGCCGCGGAACGTGATGGGTGGTCCGCCGTCGCCGCCGCCGCGTCCGAAGAGGCGCTCGAAATCGATGTCGATGCTGTCCCGGCCGCCGCGGCCCGGACCGCCGTAGAACCCCAAATCCTCTCTCCTGCCGCGCTCGGCAAATGATACCGCGCTTGCCTGCCGCCTCAGGCGTACTGCTGGCGGGCGGCAAGTCCTCACGGATGGGTACGAACAAGGCACTCCTTCGGTTCGCCTCAGGGGAAACGGTCATCGAACGCATCGTCTCTCGCCTGCGTCCGTTGTGCGCCGATCTGCTGGTCGTGACCAACACGCCGGCCGAGTACGAGTTCCTCAGCCTGCCCATGTTCCCCGACGCTTATCCCGGCTCGAGCTCCTTAGGCGGCATCTACACCGGCCTCCTCCACGCCGGCTCCGACCGTGCCCTGGTCCTTTCCTGCGACCTTCCGCTGGTCAACACCGGCTTGCTCGAATACCTGCTGGCCCTGCCCTTCGACTACGACCTGCTGATGCCTTTCATAGCCGGCCGCCAGCAGCCCCTCCACGCCATCTACGCCCGCACCTGCCTGCCCGCCATGCAGGCCCAAATCGAGTCCGGTGACCTCAAGATCATTCGCCTCCTCGACACCCTCCGCGCCCATCTCGTCACCGAAGCCGGCCTCCAACCCGAGTGGTTAACCTCGTTCCGAAACATGAACACCCCCGGAGACTGGGAAGAGCTAAAAAATGCCTAAGGCCAGCCCCGGGTAGACCTTCCCTCGCAGGAAGCTGGCCTCGTGGGCGCACTGGTTCGCGGCGGCCGCTTCCTCCGCGCTGAGGATGCCCTCGTTGACCAGCAGCTCGAACTCCTTGGCGACGTTCGTCTGGAGCATCTCCGGACCATCGGTGCTGATGCTGAAGCGCACGCCATGGTCCAGGAACGTACGCAGGACCTGCCGCAGATCGTCCAAACCGGAAACCGCGTGCGTCTTCACGTTAGACGTGGGGCAAATCTCCAGCACCACGTCGCGCCGCGCCAGCTCCTTCATGAGCGCCTCGTTCCCAGCCGCGAGGATGCCGTGGCCGATGCGCTTCGGCTCGAGCTGCTCCAACACCTCCCACATCTCGGCCGGGTCGCCCTCCTCGCCGCAGTGTATGGTGATGCCCAGTCCGGCCCGGCGGCAGGCGCCGATCACCCGCTTGTAGTCTCCGTAACGGAAGTCCGGATGGCGCGGCCCAGCGATGTCCACGCCGATGATGCCCCGGCCCCGCTCGGCGTAGTGGATGGCCTTGCGTGCAATGATCTCGTTCTGCTCGACGGTCAGCGTCCGGTCCATCATGATGATCAGCCCGGCGCGCACGGCCGGGTACTCGAGCTGCGCGCGTTCCATGCCCCGGACCGCGCCGGCAATGATGTGGTCCATGTCCCGCTCGCCGCCGCGGTTGCGCTTCATGGGATTGAAGCGCAGCTCCATCGTGGTGATGTTGCACTTGCGGTAGCCGCCGCCGATGATCTGGTGTACGCTGCGCTCGATCGCCTCCGGGCTGGACTGGATGAGCTCCGTCCAATGGAACAGCGCGGCGTAGTCGTCCAGGCTCTTGATGCGCCCATCCTCAGGCACGGTGATCAGGTTCACGAAGTCCCAGTAGTCCTTGGACGGCAGCCGTATGCCCTGGTCGTGGGCAATGGTCCACATCACGGCCGGGTCCACGCTGCCGCCGACGTGGACGTGCAGCTCAGCGAGCGGCCCAAGCGAACTAGCCGAAAACATTGTCTTGGTCATTCCGGCCACACCAAGCATCCCCTCGCCCGTCGCCACGGGAGAGGGCAAGGGTGAGGGAAGCCATTTTCATTGCGTCATGCTGCCGCATGGCCTCTGCGCCGCCCGTCAGCATACAAACCGCGACGCCGGCTACGCTGCCAGGCCGCCGGCTCGTTGGAGCTTCAGCTGCAGCCAGTGAGCCTCGAAAGGTAAGCCCAGCTGGATGCCCTTCTGGATATTCGGGCCGGCGTCCTTCAGGTGCCCGGAGTCGATCTGCATGTCGGCCAGCTCCAGCCAGCTCCAGGGCAGCTTCGGCTGCTGTGCCACTCGCTGCTCGGCTCGCTGCAGCCCGGCTTGTATCGCCTGTGACCGGTTCCCGTAGCGCGCCAGGACGCTGTCCACCAAATCCTGTTTGCCGGGCGGGTACAGGACCACCCAGCGGCCTCCGGAGATGCGCCAGATGTCGTCGAACTCCGCGTACGAAATCTGATGGTTCGGTCCCAGGTAGGGGTCGCTGCCGATGAAGTAGCCGGCCTGGTCGTCGTAGCCGTCG
>DAIUFO010000002.1:0-33624 GCA_036844545.1 Chloroflexota bacterium | reverse complement strand
CGGGCTAGGGCGCGGCAGCAGATAACGGTGTCGGCAGTCGAGCGATTGCCCCCCGACCTTCTCCTTGGTAATGAGACCGTCATTGCATGAACGTCCGCGAAGTCAACAACTCGGGGGTAAGGCCGTCACACCCCTCCTCCACTTGTCCCCGGTGGTAGGGCGGCTTGGGCCGGTCGTGCTGCCGGCTTGCGCGTCTGCTGCTGCCCGGTCGGCCTTGCCCCTATAGGCGCGGCCGTTACGGCGGAAGTTGCGGGTCCCGCTGCTGGGAATCCAGTGACGTTCGCGAACTCCTCGAGCGCCGCCGTCAGGTCGTCTAGACCCTGATTGTGTTCCTTGGCCTTCGTCTCCGCGTCCTTGATCGCGGCGTTGGAGGCGGCGGTGATCGAGGCGGCGATCGCCGCCGTCGAGGGATCATTCGCGGCTGCTGCCGCGAAGTCCTTTGATCCAAGGAGCTGCAGCGTGGCCTTCGCCTCCTGAACGCTGCTGTCTGTGGACTGAGCCAGCGCGGATCTGACGCTTTGAATGGCGTCGCCGGCTTGCCGCATGAGGTCGCTCAAGGGCAATGCCGGCGTGGCCGCCGCCGTCGCGTTGGGCGTGAGCTCCGGCATATCTGGCACGATGACCGGCGTCCCCTCCGGCAGAGCTTTCAGGCCGGCAAGGTGCGGATTGGCCTCGACGATGGCCTGCGCGGCCTCTTGCGCGACCCTTCGGGAGCCAGTCTCCGGGATGACAAACACGTCACGTACCAAGCTGGCCACGTCTTGCTCCGCCTTCACCGTCACGAGTCGGGGGTCGGCCATAGCTAATTCTCCTGTTGCTTACGCGGTAATGATGTTGAGAGGCTGCCACGGCGTCCCCAGATTGGCGCCGTTAACCTGGATGACGCCTCGAGCGATGTTTCCGACGACTGTGTAAGCCGGGGGCTCGTTAGGCAGCGCCAGCGCCAGAGCCACGTCTCCCGGCCCGTGCATGTAGTTCGAGCTGGCCACGATCGCTCCCGCTTCAATACTCGCCACCGGGAAGCCAGCGGCCAACAGCAGCACGCATTGGTTGTTGCTGAACACGCAAGCTCCGGAGGTGACGATGAGGAGGGTCTCCGCCTGGCCATAGGAATCGAGCTGATTCCCTTGAACAGTAAGGTTGCCGGGTCCGCTGGGCAGCCGCGCGATCTTGCTGCCGAATACGCCGAAGGTCAAGCTGCCGGCTGTGACGAAGCGCACGTTCTGGCCAGCGACGAGGCTGCGACCGGCGGCCGTGGCGCCGCCGGACGCCGTGGCGCTGCCGCCAGCGGCGGGGGCGGCGGTGATGCGCACGGCCCGCCAGGGGGACCCAATGCTGTCTGGAGGAGAATTCTCGCTGCGCCGCACCCGATTCCCGGCAAGGTCCAAGCGGTCGAACGGCCCCAAGTATTCAACCCCGACCTTATCTCCGATTACGTCGCCGGGGGGCCCGACATCCACCACGTCATTGCCGGAGATACGACAGGATGTCGAAGGGCCGATTACCTGGATGCCCACGCAGCTGGGGTTGTCTACGGCCGAGGCGCCGAGGCCGACCAGGCTGTTGTTGGCGACGGCTGCATGAGCTGCCCGCACCACCCGAATGCCCGCCAGGTCCTGGCTCCGATCGATGACGGCTGCGACGTTCAGCAGCTGGTTGTCTTCGACGTCCAGCACATTGGCGCTGGCCTCGTCTGCCATGACAATGCCCCCACCCACGTTTTCGAGGATGTTGTGCTTGATCATGGCCGAGCCCAGGCTAGCCTGCACCGCGATGCCATTGCCGCCAACGCCCGTGACGCGGTTGTTGAGCACCTGGCAGCGGTCGACGGTCCCACCCTTGACCATGGTGAGGACGATGCCGTCGCCGGTCGGTTGGACGGGAGCCGCGGCGTTGGCGGGCGATTGCACGGGAGCGGTGACGGCGTTCGCGGTTATGCATGCACCATCGCTGCCGGCGACAATGCCGCTGCCGCGCGCCTGCACGTGGTTATTCGCGATCTCGACTCCCGCGCCGGCCGTCGTGATGCCAAGAGCGGCGATGCCCGCCTCGGCGCAGTCACTGACGAAGTTGGCAGCGATCCGCGTCTGCCCCATATGGACGACGGTGCCCTGCAAGCTGACACCGCGCTCGCGGCAGATGAGGAAGTTCTCCCGGATCACGAGCCCCAGGGTCAGCAGGGCATTCGAGCCGGCCGCCGCCGCGCCTGTCGTGGTGTTCGGCCCGGGGATGGCGATATTGCCGATGCCGATGGCGGCCAGGATGACGTTCTCGCGGATGGAAACATCGGCCATCACTCCGGCCAGCCCAACCGCCGGAAGAGCGGTATCGCCGGCGCCAATCTGGAGCAACACGCAGCGTTGCACCGTAAGGCGGGCGCAGTTGCGCGCCGCCACAGCCAGTCCACTGCTGATGGCCCTGCCGGAGGTGAGGATGTCCATCTCTTCGAGCGTCACATCGATGGAGTTTTCCACCAGAATGGCTGGCCCGGCGCCGAGGTAGACGAGCTGCGTCTTCCAGCCGTGCCCCTTGATGCGCAGCGCCTGCGCCGCGGAAATGTGCAGCGGCTGGCGACCCAGGTTGTAGAGTCCGGGACCGAGACAAATGGTTGCGCCCGTGGCTTTGAGCTGGTCGATTGCCCGCTGGATGGCCTGGGCGCCGCCTTCCGGTGTGAGGCAAACCGTGCAGTCGCAGCCGGCCTCACCGAAGTCGGGCGGCCACAGGGTGCGGCAGTCGGTCACGTCGTTGGGCAGGGTGACCATGGCCAGGCGGCAGCAGTGGTGGTGAATGCCACGCGGCGGCGCCTGCTGGAGCTCTTCGACCGATGCGTCCGCCGTTCGCGCCGCGAAGGTCCAGTAGTCGGCGGTGTGATAGTCGCCGCCCGCGGGCGTGGTGCTGAACGTGATCTGGACACCGTCTTCCAGGACGATCGAGGCGCCGTCCGGGGGCACCGGGATAACCCCCGGGCTGCCCGCGGCGTCGAGGTCGATGAGGACGTGGTTGGCGGTGTCGCTCACCTGGCCCTTCTGATCCCACCGGCGGATGCGCGTGTGGCGGCTTGAATCGGTTTCGCCCTGGGCGTTCACGGCGAACACTCCGGCTGGCAGGCTGTCCGTCAGGGTGAGGGTACGGGTGGCGTCGTTCACGTCCTGGACGTGCGCCATCACACCTGGCTCGCCGGCCAGCTCGCGCCAATCGTCGGTGATCTCGATCCAATCCCCTGCGCTGAAGCGCAGCACGGCGTCGCGACCCACACGGGCGACGACCAGATTGTGCAGGTCCGGGATAGCGGTGACCGCGGTCGCCACCGAGGCATCATCGCGCGACCACTTGAAGGTTGCCGTGCCTTGTGCGCCTTTATCGTGGATCTCGACGCGGTAGAGGCGATTCTCGAGGCCCCTGAAGCCGCCGCTGGGCGGCGTGAGACAGGGGTCGTCATCCTGTGGAACGCCGACGGCGGCGGTCGTGAGGCGGCCGGCGGAAGAGCTGACGAGGTCCAGCCAGCCTTTCACGTCGCCGTCGGGTGTTGCGCAGGTGGCGCCGGCGCCTACGTCCTGCAGAACGCGCACTTGCCAGACCGTCTGGCTGCGTGTGGTGCTGTCAACGCCAACGGCCTTCTCAACCAGGTCCGGATCCTCCAGGTAGGTGACCTCTCGACGCCACACGTCCAGGTAGACGAGGTGGGGACCGCCGTCCGTCGGAAAAGGTGCGACGTTGCTGACGTTCGGGAAATAGGGCTGCTCCGCGTAGGGCATGGGATCGCTGCCGCGCAGCTCGGCCAGCACCGAGTCGAAGTCCAACCGTGGGTCGGCATTCCGCGGCTTGCCGTGGTTTTCCGCAAGCAGGCCGTCGACGTAGATACGGCCGGGGCCGATCGCAGCCCCCCCGCCGGTGATCTCGATCCTGAAACCGTCCGGGGTTTGCTTTGGCACGGTGGCCAAGCCGATGGTGTCGACGGTTTCGGCCCGCATGCGCCGGTCGACGATGTCGACCAGCTCGTTCCAGTCCGCGTCGAGCTGGACGCGGCCTTGCTGCATAAGGACTTCGCTGTAATCCTTGAAAGGGCCGAACCTCTGCCTGCTGTAGTCGCCGCTCATGCCTGTTTCCCCTTCACTTAGGTCGCGTAGAAGATGCCCGCTTCGAGTCCGAAGCGCAGGTACTCGTCCAGGCGTACGCGCAGGTTTGTCTCCCGCTGCGGTTCATAGAGCTCGTGAAATGCGCCCATCTCAGCCTCGTCGTCTGCGCCTTCGCGGATTTGCCGCGGGCAGTTGACGTGCAACTGGCCGTAACCTGGCTCGCCGTACCTGGTGGACGTGAGGCGTGGCTTCAGCCATGAGACGACGTCCGACTGGATCGACGCCTTCTGTGTGGCTGTGAGTGGCGGACCGACCCTCTCCTTGTCCGCGATGCGTTGCGCGATCCCGGTCTCGGGCTGGCATTGGTAACGGCGGGGCGCCGCCGCTGACAGGTCCAGGAAGGAGAAGCGGACGCAGCCGGTTTGCCTGCGCTCCGAGCGGATCGCCTGGGGCCAGCTATCTGCTTGCCTCAGGCGAGCCAGGAAGATGGCGTTGGACACGTACTCCAGCAGCACGCTGTGCACTTTGCCGATGAGGGTGGTATCGATGGCCTGCAGCATGCCGCCCGCGGAATCACCGTCCAGGGCGGCGTAGGCGACGCCCGTTTCGCTCGTCGCGTCGACGATGCTGTTGGTCACGACCACGTTCGCGTCTGCGGCGATGCGCAGGCCGCCAACGATGCAGTGATCGATCTCGACTGTGACATCTTTCGGCTCGACGACGAGACTAGGTTGGTCTTGGTGCCGCGGTGCGCCCGCGATGGTCAGGCTCAGCCCGGGAACCAGGGTGCAATGGAGCAGGCGCAGCTTGCGCAAGTGGTTGCCGGACGTAGCGGGAACGCGCAGGGCGGCGCCGGCAATCAGCAGACCGTTGAGGGTCACCTCGCTCTCCACGCCACCGGTGATCTCCAAATCGCCATTCAGCACCAGCGTCGGGCGATGCTTGTTCTCGGCTCGAAGCTCCAGGCGCTGGTTGTCGTCGATGCCGATCGACAGATTCCCCTGGTAGCGGCCGCTGCCCGCGATCTCGACGGCCCCGCCGCTGTGCACGGCGTCGAGCGCGGGCTGGAGGGGCGCCGGCGCGCTCACCGAATTCACCGGCTCCAGCAATGCGTCGAAGGTCGCCAGCCGGTCGTACTCGCCGCCGCCCGTGTCCCCCGCGAAGCCGTAGTGGAAATCGACCAGCACGTCCGCGGGCGGAGCCTGGTTCTCGGGAAAGGCGATGCGGCCGAGCACGGGATCGATGGCAATCTTGTCCTTCGGTCGGTGGGCCCACAGGCTGCCGCCCGCGTCCGAGAGATCGGCCGCGTGGACGTCGTCCGCCACAGCGGCTGCGCCGTCGTGGTGGATCAGGAGGCTCTTTTGGGGGCCGTAGTACTCGCCCAGATAGGCGTCCAGAACGCGCCGGCTAATCGGCGCCGGCACCTCGATGGGCTGGGCCAGATGGCTGATCTCAGCCTCAATGCGCGGGTTGGTGAAGAGTGGGGCGTCGTCGCCGAGAGGGCTGAACAGGTAGCGCCTATCGTCCACTTTGACAGCGGGCGATTGAGTCAGCGGGTAGGCGTTGAGGCGCCACAGAAAGGTGCCGATGTTGGGGATGTTGTACAGGCCCTGGCCGGTCTTGATGTGGCGCACATCGACGGTGTGCGCCAGGCCGTCAAATGGGCTGCCGAGGCGCTCGAGTGGCTCCCACTGGCGGAGGTCGGGCGCGTAGAAGTGGCTGGGCCGAATGTGGTTCATGTACTGTGTCGTACCCAGGCGCAGGAAGTACTCGACCACATTCGCGTTCCAGCCGGTAACGTCGCGAGCGAGCTGCTCGATCATCGAGGCGGTGCCCTTGCGGCGCCGGAAGCCGATAGTGTGGGCGACCTCCGCCCGAGGGCTGCTGATGCGCGGCACGACCCCGTGCAGCGACCGGTAGCCGATGAGCCCGCCGATGTATGGCGCCACCCATTCGGCGCAGGTTTCGATGAACTGGTCGTCGTAGAGCTGATCCAGGTTCTCTTCCAGCACGGCGGCCTGGTCCGCAATGACCGCCAGCAGCTCTCGCAGCGGGCCGCCTTCCTTGTCGTCGCGCACGCGGTAGATCTCGGGCAGCAGGTCGTACAGCTGCTGGGCGTCGAAGCTCATGTCATCACCCCCAGCCCCAGCGGCGCCGGGTCGAGCGTCAGGAGCTCGGCGGCCTGGAGCGCTCCGGCCGCGTCCGGCGCCGTCTTCGCAGCGGTCAGGCGAGTGTTCAGAGCCGGCGCGGCGTCGCCGCGGTAGAGCTTGTTGACGTCCACGGCCACCACGCCGGCTACGTCCTGCATGGCAGCGATGACGTCGCTGAGCACGACGGGCTGGCCGAAGGAGCGCGCTTCGAAAGAGAAGCGCTCGCGCAGTGCGGCCTCAACCGCGGCCATAACGTTTGTGCGCACGTAGGTGGGCTCGTCCACCTTGACGTTCGCGACGAGCCTGAACGTGACCGCGCGGTACGACTTGACGCTGAAGCTGACGAATGGGTCGCCGGCGGACGCCAGGGCAGCGACCAGGTTCATGAACGTGTCGCTGTCCTGCGGGATGGCGGCCCCGCCGGGCCCGGCGACAACGACGAACACGCGCCGCTCCAGGCCGTCCCAACTCCAGCTCGCCCGCGCCTTGGCGACGCCGCCGAAGGCGCGGGCGAAGTCCTCGTAGTCCAGCAGAGATACGGCGCGATCCAGTGTGAGCACGGTGAGCGGCTCGTTGCGGCGGGCGTCGGCGGGCGATTCCGGGTTAGCGGCGCCGGTGGCGGCTTCGGGGTTGATGGCGTCCTTGACACCGAGAGGCCGTGTCATGAGCTGGCTGAGCTGCCCAGCCTTGACGACGCCTTCGAGGCCGATGCCCCTTCGATACTTCGCCCTTACGTTGTCCGCGCCGCTGGGCAGCCGGGCGCCGTTGCTGCCATCGCCAAACTCCACCGTGGTCTTGCCGTCGTCAGAGGTGTGCGTGACGTAGACACGATCCCGCGGCCCTTGGCTGTAAAGGCTGGGCGCCTCCTGCCAAAGCAGGTCGTTCACGCGGACTTCCAGAGTAGATCGGGCGCCGCTGGCGGTGGAGGCGCTGACGTACGTGAGGGGCGGCTGCTTGAGCGTGAAACGCTGGTAGGTCTGGCTTGCGTCGCCGGCACCGAGCACTTCCTGGGGCACCGTTTCGCCATGGGTGGCGGACGCTACGTTGGCGTTGATGCGCACCGTCTCGCGGTCGTAGCAATTGGCGAGCACGTCGCGCAGCTGGATGGCAGTCTGGCTGCCGTCCTGTGAGACGGCGTCGGCGGCGCCGTCGATAAAGGCAAGCTCGCTGACGACGTCATCGTCTTTTTCGGCTTTCGCCAGAGCCACTTGGTCGGAGCCGGCGGTGAGGCTGCCGGTGAAGCCGTTCTTGTCCCGAAGTTGCCAAACGATCGTCTGGGGCACGCTGCCGCCCAGCGCCGCCACCAGGTCGTCGGGTGAGATGGCCGTTGTCGCGGCGCCGCCGGCGGGAATCGTGGGTGGCGCCAGAATCTCCAGGGAATCGCCGGCGAGGACGGGGGCAGTGGCGCCACTGCCCGAGGTGAGGGACAGGTTCCTGGCCTTTAAGGTGAGCCGAAGGCGCTGACGTTTGCCGCTCAACGCCAGCGTCTGAGCTGGCGCAAGCTCGGGCGCGAGCTGCCCGAGCGCAATGTGGCTGCCGTAGACCGGCTCGGCTACAGGTCGCTCCACCAGCTCCAACTGTTCGCTCTGGGCAAAGACGGTGGTACTCCGCAGGCCAAACGAGGAGGCGTGCTCGAGTACATCCGGCACGATGCGGGTGAACTTGCCGCTGAGAGCGAAGCGCGAATCCGAAAGGCTGGTTACCTGCGACACCCGGCACAGCTCGCGGCGGGTCGGGCTCACGAGCACGGCCCAGCTCCCGGCGAGGACTTTGGTATAGACAGCGTCAAGGTCGATCTTGGTCGCATCGAGCACAAAGTTTTTCCACTGGCCGTGGTCCAGCAGCGGGCTGGTCGCGTCCAGGTGGAGGATGAGGGGATCGGGCGCGTTGTGGCCGAAGAGCGCGGCCCGCTGGCGCAGCGCGAAGAGCCTGGGGCTCAGGTTGGCCGGATTGACGACGTGAGGCGCGGCGGCGCCGAGTGGCTCGCTCCAGGCAATGAGGGTGTGGCCGGAATCGGAGTCGCGCTGGACGCTCTCCAGCACGCGGAAGTCCCACTGTTCGCTGCCCGGGTCGTCCTCCCGCTCTTGACCAACGACCAGAATCCCGTCGCCAACCTGCAGCTGCGTGTCGGTGCCCGCAAGGTAAAGCTGGCGGGTCGTCCGATCGATGGCCTGAGGCCGGGTCAGGCGCGGCGTCAGCGCATTCCACTCCACGCGCGCCTGGATGCCGGCCACGGTCTCGAACGTTTGGGGCTTCTCGTTGGGGCCGGGGATGCTCTGAACCTTGACGCCGGGGTCTATCGTGGTCTGCATTGGCGAGCCAGGTCCGGAGTCCAGCGTGAAGGCGATGTGGGTGCTGGCCGCCACGCCAGGCCGCAGCTCGTAACCGATGAGGCGTCCCATCTCCAGCAAAGAGAGGCGCTCGGTGGCCGTCTGCAGGTAGGATTCGTTAGCGATGCGCTCCTGATAGAACGTGAGCACGTCGGCGACTGTGGCCCAGGCGTCCAGCAGGGCAATCGAGAAGTCGTCGTCGGCGCGGCTTCCGAGGGCGGCCAGCGCGGGGTGGTCCGAGGAGGACAGGGCCGCCAGCATGCTGCGCTTGAACAGCGGCTGGGTGCCAGCCCGGTAGGCGATGGCCGAGCGCCCTGGCCGGTTGTAGATCTGCAGCGGCGTAACGGCGGTGAGGCCCAGGCAGCAGCCGCAGGTGCACATGCCGGCCGGGCAGGGCGTTCTGGTGTTCGTCACTTGCCGCCCACTACCGTCAGCGTGAAGACGCCATTCTCCGGCAGGCTGGGGTCGTTGTCGAGACGGGCAATCTCGAGGCGGCTGAGCAGCAGCTCACCCCGCTGCAGCGGCGTCGGGTCGCTGACGCCCATGCGGCCGAAGACCGTGACGTCGACGGAATCGATGCCCGCCACATCCTGGGCGGCGGCGTACAACGGGCTGAGGTAGACCGTCTGTCCGAAGGTGAAGTTATCGGGGTGGAAGACGCCGCGCCGCCCGTCTGCCAGAATGCGATTGCTGAACACTTCCAGCAGACTGGCCTTCACGTCGCCACGGAAGTAGTCCGGCTTGACGCAAACCTGCATCTCTATGCGGAGCGAGACAAATCGCGGGGCGTCTACCTCCAGGTCGTACCCGGCCATGCGGTAGCCTTCGACGAAGCCGCGCACATCCTGTTTGAACGCATCGTCCACGGTGAGGCCGCCGAAGCGGTCGATGGTCAGGAACACCGTGTGCCAGCTGCCGGTCCAGCGGAAAGTAGCGGCGGCACGCTGAATGCCGGCTCGTCGCTGGGCGACGTCGGCGTAGTCGGCCTCGGTGACGGCGCGCTCCTGCGTGCGGAAGGCGCTTGGCGCGCGCTGGCGCACATCCTCCATCGACTCGGGCTCGATGCCTCCCTGGGCGGGCATCGGGTTACGCACTCCAATGATTGCCTGCTCGTTGAGGAAGATGTGCTTGATTGCCTCGCGGCCGACGTTGCCGGCCACGCCGCTGCCAGCCCGATAGGTGGCGCTGAACTTTGTGCCCGGCTCTGGCCGGCGGCCGTGCTGGTCGTCGCCGAAGCGCAGGTAGGCCGTGCCATCGACCTCTACCTCCGCCACGAAATCGGGGTCGTCGGGCCCGCTGTTCAGCAGGTCGAGCCGCGGCCCCCAACGAACGGTGTCGGCGTTGAGCTGGCTCGCCAGAGTAATGGCCGGCAGGGCAGCATGAGGGTCCGAAATTAGGGCGCGAGACGCCGGGACAGTCATAGCAAGCGGCGCGACTTGGGTGGCGGGGGCGCTCTTCAGGGCCGGGCGGAAGCGCCGCGGCACCGCGACAGGGTCCTGGCGGTTACAGGCGCTACCGTTAGGCGGCAAGAACAGGCGGGACTCGGGCACCAGGCCGAGGTCCTCGGGCGTGAGCGTAAAACCGTGGTCGACCAGCACGACATTGCCGCGCGCGACGCTCACGTCCTCCACGTAGCGCTCGCCATGGCGGGCGTCGGTGCGGGCGGATACACACAGCGGAAAGGGCAGCGCATCCTCAGCGCCCCATTCGATCCTGGTAACGGGCTGGCCAGTCAACAGATCGGTGAGGGGATTGCTCGCGGCGTCGAAGGCCTGCACCAGCGTGAGGCGCACGGCGCAGCGGTGGCTGGCGTCGGCGTCCGGGGCATCACCCGTAAGCGGGCCGAGCACCTCCTCGAAGATGAGGACGTCGCCTGGCTGCAGGTGGGGGAGATGGCCCTTGAGCGTCGCCTCGGTCGTACCTGTCGGCAGGCAGCACTGCTGATCGCTCCAGGTGTAGAAGGACATGGAATTGTGATCCTTGAACAGCGCCTGGACGTCGTCCATCGTCTCGAACACGACGTCGGCCTTCTCCAGGAGCGCGCGGTTGGCAAGCAGCGGGCCCTGGCCGAGCAGAGCGGTACACAGCGGCGTGCCCTTGGGCAGCGGCGGCGGCGAGGCGGGCAGCGGTTTGGTGACGTCGTCGCTCACCTGCAGCTGTACCCACGCTCGCGCGTTGCAGCCATCGTGCATGACGTAATCCACCAGGCGGGCATGGCGGCGCACTGAGACGCGGCGGCGGGCCGTGCCCAGGTAGGCCTCGGTCCCAATGGCGTCCTGCTGATAGCTGAGGTAGTCGCCTGCAAACGCGAGCAGCTCCACCAGGGTGATACCCAGATCGGCCGGGTTGCGCTCCTGCCACTGCGGCGCGAGGACCGCCATGCGGTCCAGCATCAGCCGCCGGAAGCTGGCATAGTCCTTCGCCAGGTAGTCGATGTCCGGTGCCGGCTCCAGTTCGGGCGGGCACCAGGTGAGCGGCTTGCAGTCGAAATCCGTTGGGCACTCGGCCTTGAAGGTGAAGTCGACCGTTGAGAGCACGGGGTCGATGCCGGCTGGCGGCTGTGGATGCAGCGCATCCTGCACCAGGTTGAGCGTGTAGACGGAGAAGTCGCCTGGCTGGTCGACTTTCACCACCAGGATGTGCGAATCTGTCCCGTCTACGGCGGCGCTGGTGACGTGGATATCACGCACGCGCTCGCCCCCGGAGATGATGACGTTACCGGGCGTGAGGGCTGGAGCGGGCGCATTGATGAAGTGCACGAACAGGCTGCGCTGGCGTTCGGCGGGCGTGGGCGCGTCGAGATCGAGCACCTCCAGGTAGTCGATGCCGTTGAGGGCGCTGCCTTGGACCGCGTCGCGACGCAGGCGGTCGCAGCAAAACGCGATCACGTCGTGCTGCCCCTGGTGAACTGCGCCACCGATCTGGCCTCGGTGCGTCGCACGACGTATTGCAGCGTGACCCGCAGCGTCGAGTCCTCATCTTCGACTTGAACCGATTCGACCAGGATCAGGTCGCCCAGCCACTGCTGCAGCGAGCTCTGAACGAGGAATTCGGTAGCGGCGGCTAGGTCCACGCTGTTGGGTTGGAAGACCAGCTGCATCAAACCGCAGCCGAAGTCGGGCCGGTTCACGCGCTCGCCCGGCGCCGTGAACAGGACTTGCTCTATGAGGTCGCGGACGTGCGCGTCCTGGTCGTCGGGGCTAGCCGTACGGCCGCGGTGGTCGAAGTGATAAGGAAAATCGACCTGGGTCATGTAGCCAGCACCCGGGTCTGAGTAGCGATCACCAGCAGTCCGGTGCCGGTTGGCACGCACACTGCCTGGCTGCTTTGAACTACCAGCGGCGCTCCGCCAACGAAGACGCGGGTCGCTCCCGACACCCACTGGGCCGAGACGCAGGGTCCAGCGGCTGGCGGGACGAAGGGACAGCCGGCCACGACGTAAGGGCTGGCCAGTGTGGACACGGGCTGGCCGCTGACGAGGACGCGCGGATTGGGCGCCGCGGGCTGCGCCTGCCCGCCGTGCATGCACGTCACCACGGCGCCCAGGTGGACGGCGAAGCCCGGCATCAGGTGATCACCATCGCGCCCTGGTTTATGGTGACGGTGGGACCGGTCATGATGATGGACGCGCCCTTGCCGTTCTGTATGTAGATGCCAGTGTCGTTGACAATGATGGTGGCGCCGGTGGTGCTCTTGAGCATGATCCCGCCGGTCGGGCCCGGGACGTCGCTGATGACGATGCCGTTCTGGAGCGGGGTCTGTAGGGTGATGCCGAACAAGGCCGGTGGCACCGCGTGCGCCAGGGCCGGGACCTCTGCCGCTGAGCCCCAGAAGCAGCCGGTCCAAATCGGGAAATCTGGGTCGCCTTGTTCGAACTCGACCCACACCCCGGCGCCGATTGGCGGCACCGAAAAGATGCCGGTCTGAATGCCGCCGACGGGCAGGCAGGGCAGCGCCCAACTTGTCAGCATCACAGCCGAAACGTCGGGCACGATCGCCTGGAGGCGGCCCATTTGCAGCGGATCGATGTTGTTCACGACCGTGCTGCGATATTTGCCGTAGAACTTCTTGGCTTCGCTCATGCAGGCACCCTGGGTAGGGTCGAAACGAGGCCGTTGCGGCTGAGCGCGAAGCTCTGCTTGTACTCGCCGCGTTTGACGTTGTGGGTGACGCTCTTGACGTAATACAGGCCGTCGAAGGCGGCGCCGACGCCGCGCACACCCACCAGGCTCCGCGCCTTCAGGACGCGCCCATAGCGTGAAACGTCGAGGCTGCCGGTGGCCGAAACCGCATCGGAGGACCTTGCTGCCTTGGCCAGGCCGATGAGGGCGGCGCGGACGGGCCCATACTTGGCCGTGCCTTCGACAGGCTCGATGCCCTTAGGGATCGGGGGAATAAGGCCCAGCGGTGGATTGAGGGGCGTGATATCGGGAATGGGGATCGGAATGGGCGCCTTTGTAATCGGTTCCTGGATGAACAGGACCGGCAGCCTCTTGGAGTCGCTGTTGAAGCTGAACGAGCCCGTGGAAGCGTTGGCGAAGGAGTCCATGTTGGGCGAGCTCAAGGCGGGCTGCGGAAGTCCGACTTTGATCTGTGGCCCCCAGTAGGCGACGCTGGTCCCCGGCGCCGGCCCCGCCTCGACGTAGAACACGTAGCCCACGTCGTCCGCCAGCTGCCGTACGTAAGCGAGGTCGGTGCCCTGCTGCCGGGGTATGATCTGGACCGGGATCGGCACGTCGATCAGCACACTGGGGATGACCAGGGGGACGATGCCGAGAATGATGTACTTGGCCAGTATGAGCAGGACTCGCGCTTCGGGCGGCATGGCTGGGTAGGGGATGCCGCTGAAGTCGATGTAGTCCATCACTCGGGTAAGGTCCTCGCCGGTCACGGTCAATGTCGCGTGGGCGGCGTCCGAGCCGGGAGTGATCTCATGATTCGTCATGACGCCGTCGATCAGCACGTTCGGCGTGCCGTTGACCGTGGCGATGATTACCACGCGCACCAGCGGTATGGGGCTGCCGCCCGAGAGGAGAAAGAGGGTGTGCAGCGGCGAACTGGTCTTGAGGCTGAACTGCAGCTGGAAGGCGCTTGGCCCCTG
This sequence comes from Chloroflexota bacterium, assembly GCA_036844545.1. Lineage (GTDB taxonomy): Bacteria > Chloroflexota > JAJPGV01 > JAJPGV01 > JAJPGV01 > DATGVV01. The sequence goes on along the minus strand of DAIUFO010000002.1, from coordinate 19,967 downwards.
GTCCGACGTGGTCACCTGGACTTCCGTCAGGGCGTCGAGGACATCCCGCGACACCGGCAATGGCACGGCAGGGCCAATCATCAAAGTGAGGTGGACGCCCTTAAGCATTGGACGCCCCGGGTATGCCCTCCGGCAAAGTGATGCGCAGCGTCCGGCCCGGCGTCTCGGTCAGCTCCTCCGGGCGTATGGCGCGGTTGGCATCGCAGATGCGCCAGAACTGCTCGGGGTCGCCAATGTAATGGGCAGCGAGATTGTCCAGCCGGTCGCCGCGTTTGATGGTGTGCTCTTGCAGCAGGGCGAACCGCTCCGGCGCCGGCACGAAGCGTCGCCGCAGATAGGCGAGGGTGGTTCCGTTCGGCGTTTGCAGCGTCGCGTTGTCGACGCCGTGGTAGCGGCTGTTGGGCGGAAACTGGGTCATTCTGAGGGGGTTTGGCTGGAGCAGCGCCCGCAGTGGGTCGATCATGGGATGCCCCCTATTCCGAGCGTGTTGATCAGGCCCGAGCTCTTGGCCGCGAGCTGCTCCTTAGCCTGCAGGTAATGCATGAACAGGCTGCTGCCCTTGTGCGAGAAGGGCAGGTCGTCCACGGTGAGGACCCGCATGCCCAAACTCACCTTGGCGCGGATCGGGTTCAGGGCCGGGTCGAACGCCTCCTCGGTAATCGAGAAGTCCGTTAGACGCACTGGCAGGATGCGGCTCTTGCTCCAAACGAACAGCGTGAGGGGCGTCTCCATCGGCACGATCTCGAGCGTCCCGGACTGCGCCAGCGCGTTGTTCGCCAGGAGCTGGCTGCTGCTGGGGTAGACGATGGTCTCCAGCGCGGCGAGCTGCGGCAAGATGCCGAACTGCGTGGCGTTCGGATTCTGATCCGAGATCTCGAGCTGATCCGTGGCATCGATCGCGGCGTCGAGCTTGATCGACTCCACGGGCGGGCCCTTGAGTCGCAGCGCTTCCGAGCGGTCGCCCGCGTCGCCGGCAAAGGCCTTGATCTGGAACGATCGGCTGAGCGAGTCCGGGTTGTATTGCAGCGAGATGACCCGTTGCACCGCGGACGTGTCGGGGTCAATCAGGACCAGTCCGCCCTTGACGAGCCGCGGCGAGCCCGGGAAGCCACTCACCTTCTTGCCCTCACCGTCCGCCCCCGCTGGCTGGCGAAGCTGGACCAGTCGTGGCCCCAGCCGTGCGGCCGCCGGCGCGAAGCTGCGCGATAAACGGGTCGTACGCGGATGTGTCCTGCCCCGCGTGCTGGGCCTTGTAGAAGTCCGCCGCGATCGATGCCTGCTGCTCGGTATTGAACTCGGTAAAGCGCTTGTTCTGGCTCGCAGCGGCGCGGAGTCCCGCTTCGCCCCCGTAGTCGTAGGCAGACTGGCCGTGCAGCGCCCACCACACCTTCTCCGTTACGGACACGCCGTGCTGGTATTGCCAAACGTGCGTGAGCTCGTGGATGAGCCAGGGCATGAATTCGGGAAAGCCAAGCCGTGACGTGCCCGGCGGGAAATAGATGGTGTCGAAAGGCGTTCGCGCAAAGCCCCCGACGGCCATGACTGAAGACTCCGCGACGTGGACCGTTGACATGTTGAGGCTGGGCCCGAACACAATCGCTGCCTCGCGCCGCTCGTCGCCAGTCAGTTCTCGGCGCTGGGCCCCGGCGACCTCGCCCGCCGCCAGGCCCGCCAGCAGGCCAATTCCACCACCGATCAAGGCCCCGATCGGCCCGAAGATCGAGCCGATCGCCGCGCCGGCGATACCGCCGAGAGCCCCGCCCGCAAGGACGTCCCCGATCGCGCGGTGAACCACGCCGTCGTTCCCCTGGGCAGAGATACCGCCTACCTGGCCACCGCTTACGACGAGGTCCGCAGTCCTGGCGGCCTCCCGTTCCGAGTCACTGTCGACGGCGGCCATTCCCAGCGTTTGAACCTCGGCGCTGGCGCCCTGCTGGACGATGTGGGTCAGCTCGTGCGCGAGCAAGTGGAGGCCCGCGGCCGTCCGCGGCGTGTATCGCCCGGTGTCGAAGGCGATGTCTGGCCCGACGGTGTAGGCTTGCGCTCGAAGCGCCCGCGCCGTAGCCGCGGCCCGCGCGTCGGTGTGGACGCGGACGTGGCCGAAGTGATGACCCAACCGGGACTCGAAGAAGGCACGCGCCAGCGGATCGAGCGTCTGGCCGGCTGAGCTTACGACGTCCCGGACGATCGGCCGCGTGCCGCGTGCCGGCTCCGCGTCCCAGGCGCGTCCGCGCAGGCGCGATCGCTCGTCCTGATGCTTCGAGGCGGTTCGCTGCTTCGGCTCGATGTCTGACAGGTTCAGCATCGCGATGGCCTATTTCTTCACCAGGGGCTCGCGCCCGAAATCCTCATCAGCGGCGTCCATGACGTCCTGGGGACAGCTCTCCGGCGTGCTGGATTCCTTGACGGTTTCTTTGTATGTCTCCGTCTCTTGCTTGCTCAACGTAATCTCAGCGCGGCGCAGCAGCGGGTAAACGGTGTCCTTTTGGCGCTCCGGCGTCTTGCCCTTCGCCAGTTCATCCATGACGTCCGGCGTGCGCCGCGATTTCTCGGCTTCCTCCGTCTCGAACTGCCCCACCGCGAACGTCTCGAGTTCCTTGCCCTCGAGCTCCGGCCCCACCTCCGCGCCTTGCTCGTTTTTCTTCTTCCCATAAAGCTCATGCTGCTCGCCTCTTCGGTATTCGTCCGCGAAACAGCTGGGCCGCATGCTCAGGGCTGTAGGCGGCGGACAGACGGTCTTGACCCAGTCTTCCGCTGCCTTTGCGCGGTCCGCCGAAAGCGCCTCGTTGCCCTCAAAGCCCTTTGTCTTCCGAGGCATGGGACCTTCGGGCGAGGCGTAGCCGCTGATTGAGACGATCCTGTAGCCGTCTTTCAAGGCCGCCGTCACAGCCGCCTTCGCGTTGTTGTCGAGATCGGCAGTGCGGCCCTTTTTTGCAAACTCGTTTCTTGCGTATTTGAAGTAGAAGCTCTGAGTCTGGCTGCGAGTGACCGGGCGCGTGCGCTCCTCCTCGTGCTCGGGCACAATCTTTTCGCACTGGTAGCTCACCCGCGGCTCCTGGGTGGTCCGCTCGAAGGAAGGGCACTCCACCTTCGGCGGCCCACTGCCAAGGGGGATGGTTACCACGCCGCCCACCTGGAAGTTGGGACGCTTTTGGCCTGGCGGCGCCTGCTCGATCTTTCCCTCCAGGGAGAAGTCCGCGCCCGGCACCTTTACCGTGACGCCGGCGGCGCCGCCGGTCACTTTTCCCTTGTCGATATCGGTCGTGACCTTGCCAGTCACTGTGACGCTGCTCTTCTTAGACTGGGCAACGATGACCGACACAAACGGCTCGAGCTTGATACCCTTGAGCGCCGTAACCGGGTCGGCCCCACCAACGATTGCCTGGCCGGCTTTCTTCAGAACATCCTGCGCGGCGGCGGGGATGTTCGCGCCGACCTTGACCTTCACCTCGCCCGTGCCGTCACAGTGGTCGACCTGGATCCAGACGTTGTCTTTGTCGATGTCTCCGCCGAACTTGGTGGTCGCACCGGAGTGCTTGGTCGTCGTCTTTACCCACTCGACGGTTCGCTTGACGCGGTAACGAGTCCCGTTGTCCATCTCGACGATGCGCAGCGACGGATCGTTGGCGACGGGCGAGACCTTTGGCTTGCGGCGGATGATCGCGCCGGTCGCGCCGATCCGCGGGATCGACTGGCCGGCGAGCACGGCGTTGGCCACCCGCTCGGCGGTGGACTCCGCGGCATCGTTCGCTGCCCCCACCCGGAGGCTCGGCTGCGCGCTGGCGATCCGGCCCCGCTGCTGGACCGTGTGTGTCAGCTCGTGGGCGAGGAGCTGCAGTCCGGGCGCGGTTCCCGGCTGATACATGCCCCGTCCAAACGAGATCGAGCTGCCAACCGTGAACGCGGTCGCGCCGATGGCGTCCGCCGCACGCGCCGCCGTCTCATCCGCGTGGATGCGGACGCCGCTGAAGTCGTGACCGAAGCGCGGCTCGAACAAGGCGCGCGTGGCGGCGTCCAGCGGCTGCCCGCGTGATCGCAGGACGTCGCGGACGATGGCTGGGACCGTCGGCGGCTCGCCGGAAACGAAGGCGCGCTGGCGCATCACCGACTGCTCGTCTTCTTGCGCGGAACACACGGAACAGGGCGCCGCGGCGCAGCGCTGAATGGTGCCCTCACGGACCGCCGTGAACGATGGCGCAGCGGTGCGTTTGACGGCAAGAGGAACGAAGCTGCTCATCGGGTCATCCCCTCGTAAAGCAGCTGCCCCACGTGGGCTCCGATGGCGCTGGGGCGGGCGCCATGCTCCACAACAAAGGAGCCGGCATCGAGCGATCGCACGTCTCGGCCGCCGGAAAGGGACGCGGGCAGGCCGCGGTCGGTCAGCAGCCGCGACAGCTCCGTTTCAATCGCCCGACCAATTGCCCCCCGATGAGAGTGTGAGAAACCCTGCAGTACCAGCTCCTCGATGTGCAGCTCGATGTTCATACCCAGCCCCCGATCTCGACTTCGCTGAGCGGCTTTTCGAGCTTGGCGTACTCGCTCCGCGCGGCCACGGCCAGGTGCCGCATACCCACCGCGGCGCCGGCTTCCGCCGCCAGGAACGCCGCGCCCATGGCGACGTTGCGGATGTTGCCGCCCGAGAGGTTGAGGCGGGCCAGTCGATCGATGTCCAGGTCTTGGGTGGGCGTGGGCCCGGGGAAGATGCGCCGCCATATCTGCGTGCGCAGCGCCACGTCTGGAAATGGAAACTGCACGACGAACCGGATGCGCCGCAGGAATGCCGCGTCCAGGGCGTCTTTCATGTTGGTGGTCAGGATGGCCAGGCCGCGATACGCTTCCACGCGCTGTAGCAGATAGCTGATCTCGATGTTGGCGTAGCGGTCGTGGCTGTCCTTAACCTCGGTGCGCCTGCCGAACAGCGCGTCGGCCTCATCGAACAGCAGGATGCCGGCCCCGCTCTCCGCGCCGTCGAAAAGGCGGCTCAAGTTCTTTTCTGTCTCGCCGATGTATTTGCTGACCACCTGGCTCAGGTCGATGTGGTACAGGTCGAGCTGCAGGTCGTTAGCCAGCACCTCTGCGGCCATGGTCTTGCCGGTGCCGCTGGGGCCGGCAGCGAGCAGGCAGATGCCGAGGCCGCGGGCATAGCGGGCCGCGAAGCCCCACTGCTCGTACACTCTGGCTCGCTGCCGGACGTGCACCGCTACCTCGCGCAGCGTACGGAGCTGAGCCTCCGGCAGGACAAGATCATCCCAGGTTGCGGAAGGCTCGATGCGCCGCGCCAGGCCCTCCATCCGCGGCCGAGCCTGGCTGCGACAGCCATCCCACAAGCGTTTGGGAATGTCGGCTGTGCTCTTGTCGGGGTCAAGCGCCTGGGCGCAAATGGCGTTGATAGCGGGCGCGCCGAGGCTGAATTGGGATACCAGCGCCTCGATCGTCCCAGGCGCGCACGCAGTCTCCGCCAGGGCCTGCCGCCACATGTCGGCCTGCTCGTTCGAGGCTGGCCGCCCGACCTCGAACGTAACCAGCCCCCGCGGCTCATCCGGCCGGCGCTCCCGACTCGAGATAATCAGCGCCGAATGGACCTGCTCGATCACGCGCCGCACGGCTTCGGAGCGCGCTGCGTCGGCGAAGTCCAGGCCATCGCACTCGAGCAACAGCGCACAGCCCTCGAGCGCTGCCTCGCGCAGCCACAAGCGGATCAGGCCGTCCAGTTCGTGTGGCGTCGTTGGCAGGCTGCTGGCGGCAATGGCCGCCAGGTTCAGCCCTGAGGCGGCGCACGCGGCTGCCGCCACCGCACGCTTGCTTCCGCTCTCTGGGCCGCACAGCTGAATACAGGAGATGAGGCCTGAGCTTCGGCCTCGCCGCCAGACTGCCGCCACGAGCGCCGCGACCTGGCGTTGCGACCGCGACAGCAGAGCCTCGGCCGGCGTCACGCTTTCGACGATGCCGGCAAGCCGCTCGTCCATATGCTGCACGCCGGCCAGGTAATGCAGCACGCGTTCATCGATGCGGAGTGGGCTGAGCGTCAGCGTGCTGCCTGCGCCAACCTCTATGAGACGCCAGTAGCGAAGTGGCGCGCTCGGCGACAGAGCGCTCCAGTGTGCGTCCGGCAATGCTGCCAGAGCCAGGCTGAAGGTCGGCTGGCCGCGCTGGGGATCGCCTTGAGCCGCCGCGCATAACGACCCAAAGCCGGACTCGAGCTCGATGCCGGCGCACAGCAGCAGGACATCGCGCTCAAACGGGGTCAGGCTGAAGGCAGTGCACAGCCGATCGAGCGCCGGCGGCGGCGAAATGGCGCCCGCGGCCTCCGGCAGGGCGCCCGTCAGGATCGGCGTTGGCTCGCCAGCGGCGTGGCGCTCGAGAGCATTCTTGACGCCTGCCAGCGCCGCCACCAGGTGGCGTTTATTGGCCTCCTGCCAGGTTTCCACAGCCGCCGCCTGGAGGCTCATGGGAACGTCAGCGTTGGGCCGAATTGCGCGCTTGCCGGGTCGAGATCGACAGGGCTTTCGGCGCCATCAACTTGGAGTCGCACGAAGTACTCGCCCGGCGCGACGCCGCTGACAGTGAACCCTGGCGCGGCGGTGTCGGCTGGCTGCGGCGGCGTGGCGAAGACCAGCGCCGCTGGCGGCGCTCCTAGGCGCTCGTTCAGAAGCAACGAGACGCGCTGTCGGGCCCGCACCGGTGGGTCGACATTGACCGTGACCAGACTGCCGGCGAGACCGACCGCGGTCACGGACGGGTGTATCACGAACGGCGCAACGTTTGACTCGAAGCCGGGGTGGGGATCGGCCGCGGTGCCAAAAAGGACCTGCTGCACGATCTGGACGCCTTGCACCCCGGCACGCAGCGCGCCCGCCGGCAGCGGTGGCTCGCTGAGCGTCAGCGAAACAACCGTATCGGTCACGGAATCGGGTGTGAGCAGGCTGCCGGCGAGGCGCACCAGGGTGACGTCGCCCTGCAGCCGCTGCCCTCGGATCAACAGCACACTGCCGGCGACAATGGGCACGGAGGGGCCGCCCTGGGCAAGCACCCGTTCGATGAACGGCTGGCGGAAGGGCAGGACGCGCAGGTTGCGCCGCTGAACCGGGAGCGCCGCCATGGGTGTTTCGCCGCCTTCGATGAGGACAACGGTCGCCCCGTAGGTCACGGACAGCACGAATGGCGCTTGGAAGAAGACGGACCACAGCTTGGACAGGTCGTCGAGCGACAGCGCCGCCGGGGTGAACTTCACCAGCTCGGGCTGCGTTGCCAGATCAGAGCTGGCCAGAAAGCCGAAGGTGGTGCTGGCCAGGGCGCTGGCGATCGTCTGTCGCGTCAGCACCGGCTGGCCGTGCAACGTGCGGACGACCGTGCCGAGCAATCGCTGCGGCTCGAGCTGGCTCTCGTCGCCAAAGAAGCTGAACAGGTAGTGCAGGTCGATCGCCGTCTGGGGCCGCTCCTCCAGCTGGCCGTCGGGGCGGCGCGTTGGCAGGTCGTTGTTGCGCAGGCCAGCGTTGGGTGTGACGCGGTAGAGAAAGACATTGACGCGCGGGCCCTGTGGCCCGACGGTGTCGTCCGCTGGCCGCGCCATCGTCACCGTCGTGCCTGGCAGATCCACGTCGACCGCCGCTTGCAGGAGCTGGCGAACCGTCTCCGTCACGGTGGCGATGGCGAGGAAGTTGCTCATCGCCGTCCCTCGCTGCGCTGTTTGACGTAGTCTTCGAGCGTAAGCTCGGGACTGCGTCGAGGCTGGCTAGTCGCTGCCGTCGGCGCCGGGAAGACCGCCCGCACCTCGACGCGGCCGATCGTGACGCGAACGCTCGGTTGTGGCGCGGTGGCCTGCATCCGGCGCTCCTGCCGGCCGGGGTCGGGCCGCGACTCGCCGGCCGCTCGCGGATTGTGGTCGGATGCAAGCGGCGTCGGGCGAGCGGCAAAGCTGGCGTTGTCGCTCTCGCGTCCGTCCCCCGCCGGCCGCAACCACTCGTGCCGTTCCGAGCCCGGGCGCGATTCTCGAGGATTGCTGACGTCCGCTGCAAGCGGGCTGGTGGCGCGCGCGCTCGTAAGGGCCTGTTCATCTCGCCGCGGCCTCACATGAAGGCGGGCCGGCGCGAGGGGTGCTTCCATGGCATCGCTGGCCAGTGACGATACGAGCGGCCGCGGCGGCGCTGCCTGCGCGCTGCGCGGGCGCGCCGGCCGAGGCAAGGGCCCAGCGGGCAGCTCGAGGTCTACGTCTGCGCCATTCGGGACGGCGTCCCCTTGCACGCGTGACTCGTTAGCGAACAGCGGCTCGATCCGGGGACGCGCGACATCTGCCATACCATCGAGGGTGCGCTCCGCCAGCCTGCTGAGGAAATCGGCCGTCAGCTCACCATCTCGAGGTAGAGATGGCGGCGCGCCGGGCTGAGGGCGAGGATGTCGGCTTCCCGCCAGCCGTAGGCGCGCGCCAGCGCGTCAATCTCGTGAAACAGGCGCTGGGCCTCCGCAGAGAGCTCGGCCCACAGGAAGGAGCCGATGTCGAAGGCGAGCTGCCAGGCGTGGCCGCAGGAAGGACACGCCAGGTCCAGCAGGATCTCTGCCTGGCGATCGCATTCGGCCAGCCGCCTGGCGAGCTCGTCCACGACGTCGGGCGGCAAGTCCCCAGCGTTGGGCTCGCTCAAGCAGCGCCGGGCGAGCAGTTGGCGCGCCTCGCCAGGATCCTGGCAGCCGACGATGGCGGCAAGGTCGCGGCTGTCCACCGGCCGAAAGCCGAGACGCTGCCCGCCAGACTCGACCTCCAGCGCGGCCCCATCCTCCCCCTCCGCGGGTTGTGCTGTCAGGTCGAACGTGGAGAGCCCGAACTCGAGCTGCTCAGCGCAGCGCGGGCAGTCCGCAACGACATCGAGCCGCGGGCCAAATGTCTGCTCGCGCAGGGCGATGAGCCGCGCATTGCGGGCGCCCAAAGTGAGCAAGGCCAGATCCTCGGCTGGCGTGCCTGGTTGAGCGGCGGCGAGCAGCGTGAGCGCCCGGTCCACGGGGTGTAACTCGCGGCCCCGTTCCCATAGGCTGAGGAGGCCCTGCGCGGAGATTGGCGGCATGCTTATGCCGGGATGGTGAAGCTGGGTTCCGTGGGCTCGATGACGGCCTCGTCGCGCTCCCAACCTTCGTTTTCCAGCTTGATGTGCTGGATGGCGACGGCGTTGGCGTTGGCGTCCAGGTCTGGGATGGTCTGAAACTCGGACACCCAGCAGCGGAAGACCTTGTAGGCCAGCGCGAGCTGGCCGGCTTCGTTGTAGACGTCGATGATGATGTCCTTGCGGAAGTCTTTGAGGGAGACTTCCGCGCCAAGCCCGGCGCCGAAGTTCCAGACCTTGTTGGCCCACTTCTCGAACTCCGTGTCGTGGGTCACGCCGCGCTCTATGGTGATCGCCTCGTATTTGCTGCGGCCGGGCGACTTGCGGCCGGTGCTCGGGTCGCCGCCTTCGCGATGCTCGACGACCTCGGTGGTGCGCTTAAGGGCGCTCACCTTGCTGACCCCGGCGACGTAGCGGCCGTCCCATTTGACGCGGAACTTGAAGTTCTGGTAGGGGTCGAAGCGCTGAGGGTTCACGCTGAACTGGGCCATCGTTGCTCGTCTCCTCCTCGCCCTAAGCCTGGACCTGGCCGGCCATCTGTTGGATCTTGATCACGACGAACTCGGCGGGCTTCAACGGCGCGAAGCCGACCAGAATGTTGACGACGCCGAGGTTGATATCGTTCTGGGTCGTGGTCTCGGCGTCGCACTTAACGAAATAGGCGTCGCGCGGCGTCTTGCCTTGGAAGGCGCCCTGGCGGAAAAGGTTCTGCATGAAAGCGCCGACGTTGAGGCGTATCTGCGCCCACAAGGGCTCGTCGTTGGGCTCGAACACCACCCATTGCGTCCCCCGGAAGAGGCTCTCTTCGATGTACAGTGCGAGACGGCGTACGGGAATGTACTTCCAGTCGCTGGCCAACGCATCGTTGCCCTGCACCGTCCTCGATCCCCAAACGACCGAGCCCATCAGGTTGAAGGTGCGCAGACAATTGACGCCGAGCGGGTTGAGGACGCCGTTCTCGCCGTCGGTCAGGTTGTACGCCAGGTCCAGGATGCCACTGATGCCGGCTTCGAGCCCAGCCGGCGCCTTCCAGACACCTCGCGCACTGTCGGTGCGCGCGAAGATGCCGGCGATGGCGCCTGAAGGAGCAAACTCCTGCGGGACCCTGGTAAGGGGGTTGGTGGCCATGACGCGCGGAAAGTAGTACGCCGCGTACTGAGCCTCCAGACTGCTTGGCGCCAGGGTCGCGGCGAGTGCGGCGAAGCCACTGTTGGCGGCGGTAGCGGGCGGCGTGATGGTCCCGTCCGGCGGGTCGACGATGAGAAAGGCGCGCCGGTCACGACAGTAGCCCGCGGCGGCTGACCACGTCCCAGCCTGGACGTCCGCGCCGAAGTCCAGCGGCGAGAGGACCAGGATGTTGAAGATATCCTGATCCTCCAGAGCGTACATGCCGTGCTTGCCGATAGGCCCGGCGGCATCGTTGACGTCCGCATCCTGGATAGCGTCGCCGTCGCCCCCGGCCACACTGCCGGCCGACGTCGATGTGATAGGCGCCCCGACGGCCGTCGGATCTGGTTTGTGGATGGCGCCGGCTACCGGCGCGACGCGCACGAAGCGGGACTGCTGCGCCAGGATGGGCGTGAGGAAGCGGGACGACGTCACGTCGGCTGAGAGGTTGCGTATGATCTCGGATGCTCCGGACCCGGTGCCGGCGGGCGGTCCCGGATCGCTCACCGTGATATTGAACAAATTGGCGGAATCCGAAGTGTTGGTGTCGATAGCTATCTGGAGATTCTTGCTCCAGTCGCCCGGACTGGACGAGTCCAGCAGCAGGTCGCCGGCGCCACCTGGTATCGAGAAGCGCGTCGCTGTCGCCGTCGCGCCATGCACCACGCGGACTATGACCGCGGTCTGGCCGCCGTTGAGGAAATACTGCTGCACGGAGAAGCTCATGGGACCTTGGTCCCAGAGACCGCCAAAGATGCTGTCGAATTCGCCGAAGCTGTGGATCTCGACCGGGATATCGACAGGGCCCTTGCGCGCCCGCCCCACGAAGGCCGTGGTGGATGTCGAGACGCCGGTGATCGTACGGACGCCGCTCGGCAGCTCCTCGATGTACACGCCCGGATACGTGACTGGGGTCACTGAATCCTCCTTATACTCGTCGAGCTGCCGGCTCGTCCTCTCTTACTTGACCAGGCGTCTTTAGAACGACAGATACGGGGGAAAAGTGACTGGCTTCCGATAGGTTCTCGATTGGGTCGCAACGCGTCAGATGCCGAGTAACAGCCGCGCGGAGCATTGGACCAGGACTTTCTTCAAGCGTCGCGCCGGCCTCTGACCGGCATCGGACCTCGACGGCGTCATGCCGGCGGGGTCCTGGCCCGCACTGCGGGCCATCTCCACAGGTTAGCACCGACTCCGAGCAGAAGCCGGGCGGCGACACCGTGCTCAGCCCGAACAGCCCGAGCAGAGCTGTGACCCCGATCCAGGAGCGGTCTCGGTCAAGTGGTCCGTTCGTCACGGTAACCGAGCGCACAGGCCAGATCGACCACCATCGACCACAGGGATGCGCCTATCCAGCCTGGGGGCTGCTCCAGCGTGTCTGGCAGCGCCACGCCATGGGGTACCGGATCGGACAGAAATCTGGGATCGTTCCCGCCGGCGACCCCGCTGCCGACCGGCCCGAAGCGCGCGAACGGCGACGTTTCAGGGTGCATCATGGCTTCAATAGCGCCGTGATCGGCAGGGAGCCCCAGCCAGGACGCGATGGCTCGCAGCTGCGACTCGCTGTCGTTGAGAACATCCTCTCCCCTGACACGCATGTAGCGGCCAGGTGGCAGCCCGCTGCCAAAAAGAAATATCCGGCAGTTGACGTCATACCAAGCGGAGATACTCGACATTGGTTCACTGTCCAGGGAATACGCAGGTACGGTTCGGGCCCAATGTTCCTGCATGGAGCGCTGCGTGCTCACGGGGTGTCGCGCGAGGTGCAGGTAGCGGGCCTCAGGGTAGGCCGAGGCCATCCGCGCGAGAGAGGCGTCGGTGGACACATTGTCGGGCGATTTCTCCACGGCGGTGCGCGGGCTCAAGCGGGCCAGCAGCACGTCGAGAACGTCTGCTCCGGACCAGTGGGGCCTGTCCCGCAACCAGTCTAGAGCCCGGTTTAGCGAGTTAAGGTCTTGGTCGGCAAACACCACTTCCGCTACCGCACGCACCAATCCCGGACTTCGGTGGGTGACTCCCCGCTCGATCCAGTACCGAGGTAGCGACGCCTCCAATTCTCCGATGGTCCGGCAGCAGAAGAGCTTCAACTCCGGAAGACCAACAAGGTCCGGGTGCTGGCCGATCATCGCTGTGACCACGGAGGAGAACGACCGGGCCGTGGCCAGCACGAATATGGGTGAGAAATGTCGTGGGTCGCGCGGGGGCGCCGGCACGAGTCGAAGGCTCAGATTGTCAGTGAACCTGCGGCGCCAAAACCGGTCCGCTGGCACAGTCTGGGTTGACGGCTTCCATCAACAGTTCAACATTCTTGGCAACGAACGCGTTGCGCAGATCCAGAAGCCGGCTGCGTCCCGTTTCGCAATAGTCATTAACGGAGATTGGATCGACCTGCCATCCATCACCGCGTTCGAAGGCCGACGATGACTCCTCTACCAGGCCGAACAAACGCTCGTTGCTTTCCGCCGCGAGCAGGCGCAGCGCCCTTCGATACGGTTCCTGTCCCCGAACTTGCGGGACCAGCCGTGAAACCATCTCGAGCTCATCCCACGCATAGTTCAACTCATAGGACAGACCCTGGTTGTGAATCCACGGACGTACCGCTTGGTGCAGCAGCGGGTAATACTCGTTCAGCCGAAGGTCGAGAAAGTCGTAGTCGGGGTGGGTAAGGTCACCTCGCAGACGCCCCTCGAGCCGCAGTAGGTCTCGGATGGGCGTGCCTCCGTACGGCAGCATTCGTGAGAACGCCGCCCCAGCAGAGCCGTCGCCGACGATCTGGCGCAAGAAGCCGATATTCTGGCGGATCGACTCGAAAGAGCTCGATGGGTCGAACAGCATGAACCCATAAGAGACCTGAATGCCCAGCTGCTTGAGGGTTTGCACAGCGAAAAGGTTCTGTTCGACGGTGATCTGCTTGTTCAGTACTTTGAGCCCCTGCTCGACGCCGGACTCTAACCCCATATAGACGAGGAAAAGGCCCGCATCGCGCAGTTTGGCAAACAGGTCGGGCTCGACGTACTCCGCCCGGCAACTGATCTTCCAGACCGTACGGTCGGCGAGCCCGCTCTGCTGCAAGCCATCGACGAGCTCATCCGCCCAACGTCGGCCGACAGGCCCCCAGAGCGGGAAATCGTCATCCTGAAACAGAAAAACTCGTACGCCATGATGCTCCTCCAGATGGAGCATCTCATCGATAACTCTTGGCGGTTTGCGCACCCGAACCACCTTGCCCGGAGCTGTTCGGTAGAACGTGTGGATAGAGCAGAAGGAACAGCGGCGCGCGCAGCCTCGACTCGCCAGCAGCGGCAGCGTCGGAAAGCCGCCAATCAGCTCCGGCTCATAGGGCCGATAGGGGAAAGGCAGGGAGTCGAGATCCGGTACGAGCGCTCTGGGCTCGGACTCCACCACCTCGGAGATAGGCGATTCCGGGAGTCTCGCGCCAGTCCTCACCCGCGCTGAGCCGCTGCAGGAGGTCGACGAGTGTCAGCTCGCCTTCGTAGCGCACCACGCTGTCCAGCTCGGGAAAGTCCGCGAGCACCTCGTCATGACACAGGCTGGGATAGTGGCCACCGATGGTGAAATGGCTCTTGATGCCGGCGCCGCGCAACTGGCTGGCCACCCGCCGGAATTGCGGCAGAAAGAATTGGAAGATAAGAGAGAACCCCACCACCGAGGGCTGCCGCCGGGCCAAGCGGGCGGCAATCCGGTCGGGACCGTCCCGAACGTCGATCATCTCAACCGTCCGGCCATGCTCCTGCAGTACCGCGGCCAGGTGTCCCATGCCGAGATTACCCTGGTCTTGATAGCCGATGAGAGCTACATCTGCGGGGCTGTCATCGAGCCGAACGGGATCAAGAGGGACGGGCACGGCTCGCCTGGCCTAGCGCTGGCCCCCAGACTTCTTGGCCACGACCTGAGCAGCCTTGGTAGCACCCTCAGCCATGCTCTGGTACACCTTGGCGAGCGTCTCCAATCTGGTGGCCATCAACTGCTTCTACAGCTGTGGGTCGCCCAGTTCGATGGCGAACTCCATGTCAATCGGGTCGGTGAGTATCGGGGGACGACGCCAGGCCCAGGCTGGTGCCCTTGCAGCGATTCTCTCCTCAGGCGTAGACGGCACGGCTTTCTCCTTTCGAGCAACAATGCGATCCATGACGCGCAAAACTCGCATTCATTGTCTCATTGGCGTCAATAGAGAAAATGCCTCGCCTCAGTCGCGAGCCGGCCCTGCAGTGCCTGCAACACTTGCGTGAATTTGGCGAAACGTGTGCACCTCTGCCGTCGACAGCCTACGACAGCGCAACGCTGCGTCACCTCGAGCAGCAGCTCATCGCCGCGTGCCCCCAGGCTCAGCTGCGGCACGTGGAGCAGGACCGCTATGCAGCGGAGACCCGTGCGCGCTGAGAGTCGGCGAGGCGGCGGCCGTGTGCGAGCTAACCCCACAGGAGCCAGAGTACATACCGCTTCGCACCTTCACCGACGGCGGTGCCGGTCGCAGCCGGCCGATGCAGTCCGACCCGGTTGTGGCCATCGTGAGCGCGGTGAGGTGCCGATCATCCACCACGAGCTGACGTTGACCCTACACCTTTCGCGTGCGACACAAGCGAATGAAATCGAAGAGTCCATTGATCTGCTGGGCGAGACTCGCGTCCGCGTTGTGCCGGTCACTGCCCCAGAAGAGGGTGAAGACCTCGACTGTCGGTGAGCAGTGGCCCGTCCCGGTAGCTGAGATGCGGGCGGTAGCCCGGGCCCGGGGCCGGGATCTCGTCAGGAAGATGCAGTGGGACAATCCGAATGGGGTCATGGTGGTCTGGGATTACGGCTCGCCAGTTATCGTCCGCCATTGCTTTATCTCCGTCGGACGAATTCCCTGACGACCCAAAGAAGCTGACCCGTCAAGGCCAGCTTCCACTTGTCCAGTCACTTACACCAGGCATCCGTGTGACTCGTCAACGCGCTGACAATTCAGATTCTGAGCGCCGCTCTTTCGGGGCTGGCAGAGAAACCGGCTCGTTCAGTAACTGAACAGTGTGATCCGTGAAGGTCGCGCCGCGTTCGCGTGGAGCCATCCCCCATCGTCGGGCGCAAGAGACGACGACACAAGAGCCAGCTTGGCGCGCTGCACGCGGGCACAAGCAGCCGTTGACTGTGCGGCCACCGCGCGTGCCAGGCGGATGTCGCCCTTCCTGAACGTCGGCTGGTACTGCGGCGGGCCCCCGCGATGCCAATCGTGCGGCCCCGCCCGTCGACGCTGTCCCCGTTCGACCATATACCTCCGTCTGATTGCGACCCCCACCGCCCCGGCGGCTCTCGGAGTTGGGGGTTAGTGACACTCGCGAAGAACATGGCCAAAGCCGACCAGGGCGGCCAGCAGGGCCATGACACGGGGATTCCGCGAAGCGGAGACTCGGGGCCTGCAGGCCCGTCAGCGGTCCGTGACGGCCCGGGTCACCCGCCGACAGGTGGCCACATCGGGCGCAGGCGGGGCATCAGCAAGTAGGGCATCACGCAGACGCCGGTTAGCGGTGGCGCCAACGGCCCGGAGGGCAACTACGTGGCCGGGGTACCAGGAGCTAATTTCAGACCTCTGGACATTGTGCCCTAAATGACGGGGCCAGGATGGTGCATGGCAACGTCATAGATCACGGGGGTATCGGTGCCAGGGAAGACCGGGTGAAGGAGGTTCAGGTCGTGGCAGAGCCCTTCAAGGGCGCGACGGCACAGGGGGGCGTCGGGCGGGTCGAGGCAGATGTGGATGGTGCCGTCAAGGTGGCGGGTCATGGTGCCAGACAGCTGAGCGAAGGAACGCAGCAGGTCGTACAGGTCGTTGGGATGGGCGTAGTGTTTGGCCAAGCGCTCGGCCAGCCAGGACTGGGCATTGTAGGCGGCGACCTTGACCGCCTCGGCGATGAGCTTGGTTTCCAGTTGCGGGGTCTTGGGTAACGGCCCCAGGCTGCTCAGCAGCACGCGTACTGGCAGGGTCCGCAGGTGTGCCCTGGCCTGCTCGATGTGGGCGTCGAGGGCCTGCACTTCGGCGAGCAACGCCTCTCGTGGGGCAGCGGACAAACGCTTGGCTTGCTTGCCCTTGGCTGCAGCCTGGTCTGGTTTGGCGATTTGTTGAGCGGCATCCACGACGACGGTCTGGCCCACAGCTGCCCGAACTTTCTGGGCGCCGGCTCGACGGCGTTTCAGCTCGACCATGGCCGCTTTGACCGCCGGGTTCGGAACCTCTCGGTCAGCCACAGTATCCGCCGCGTAGCTGGTGAGGACATCCAGTCCCAGGTGCGCACGGGCGTACTTGAAGAAGTTCTCCTGGCGCCAGCGCGCCAGCATGAGCGCGGTCACCCGGGCAGCAGCCACCGCCGCCGCGTCCAGGCTGGTCAAGATGGGCGTCTGGTGGCCATCCGTAGTGCGCAGCACGACACGCCGCCAGGGGCCGGAGCCGGCCACGGTCACGCTGTCTTCCGCCAGCTGAAAGCGCACCCGCCGGCCCTCCCAACGGGCCTCCCGACGCCGGAACTGGTCGGCCGCCAGGTGCACCTCGCCGCGCTGATAGGTGATGAAGTCCAGCCCCTGCTCCACCAGCCAGGTGAACAGCTGCCCGTCATAGCCGCCCCGGTCGAAGATGACCGTGAAGCGGCCCGCACCCACCACCTGGCGCACCGCCGCAATCACGCTCGGCAGACTCTTGGCCAGGTTGCCACGCACGTCCTGGCTGACCACCAGCAGCGGCCGGCCGTGCAGGTCGTTGACGAAATACTGGACGATGCCCGGCAGCGGCATGCGCCGCTGGCTGTTCCAGACCTCCGGCACCAGCCGGCTGCCGCTGTAGACCTTGACGTGGCCGTCGACGTACAGGTAGCTGGTGTTCAGCAGCCCGACCTCGAGCCAGTGCCGGGCCAAGAGCGTGCCCAGCCGCACCGCCTGACGCTGCTCGCTCAACGCCGCCAGCTTCCGGCGCAGCGTCTTCACGCAGGCCGCCCGCAGACAGCCCATGACCGCCCCCAGGTCGCTGCGCAGCACGCGTTTCACGCGCTCCACTGTCGGCTCCTGCAAGAGCGCCAGGCAGAACAGCTCCACGAATACCTGCTGGACGCCAAAACGCAGCGCTCCGGCCAGCTGGTAGACCTGCTCGGCCAGCCCGAGTAAGCCCACCACCTGCAGGGCGGGGTAAAACAGGGTCAGACCCAGATAGCGGCTGGCCAGCGCCTCGCCCGGCGACAGCTCCAGCGCTGTTTCGAGCGGACTGTCCAGACCACGCGCTCCCGCTACCTGGTCCTCCTCAGGCGCCGCGACGGCTGGCCAGGTCTCGTCGTCTGCATCCTCCTCTGGCTGCGCTGCTGGCCCGCCAGTGTCGGCGCTGTCAGCCACTAGCGGGAGGTCCAGCGGCAGGGTCGCTGGCTGCTCCTGGCGCAGCTGCTGCAACAGCCCCCAGATGTGGCCGTGTGACAGTTGTACCCCCGTCCGCCGGCGCACCTCACGTTGCGCGGCGGGCGAGCTCCAGCCCGCCGCCACCGCCAGCCGCAGCACGTCGATCACCTTGGCCGTGACCTTGTGCCGCTTGCGCGGGCCGGGCTTGCGCCGCACAGCCGCCGTGGCGCCCTCAGCCTCGACCTGCTGGGCCATCCGCCCCACGGTGTTGCGGTGCACGCCGAACACCTGGGCCACCTCGGTCGCCGTGGCCAGCTGGCTGTTGACCAGGCGGGCTATGGCTAACCGCCGGCCAACCGCATCGCCCTGCGCCCAGCTATCGATGACCAGGCCGCCCAAATACACAGCCAAACGCTGCGTCCGAGGGTCATGGATGAGCCGGAGACCGTGACCAAACAGCGTCCCCGGTGGGGGCACAACACTGAGCGGGAGCGCGCCGCTGGTCGCAGGCTGAACGATGCCGGACACTCACCAGTCTAGCAGAGTTCAGCTCCAAACGCCAGCTAATCGCACCACTAATTACTGACTAGTCGGCCAAGCTCAATGTCCAGAGGTCTGAATTTAGAGGCTCGATCCCCGGTGGGGTAGACCACAAGCGGCCGCGCCTCCATCGTCGGTAGACGCCAACCGGCGGACGGCGCCGCGGGAAGCACAGCCGGCCGGTGCGGCGGCTTGACTAGAAGCCAGCGGTCGGCTACAACGATGGCGGGAGAGAGCTGCAGTGGCATTGGCTCCCTGGCTCTCTTTGTTGTTCGGCGGCCGGTCCTCCACAGAGAGCTTGAGAGCAATGGTGAAAGTCGATGGCCAATATCGAGATAGCGGTGGTCAACGCCACTTCGGACGACTTCGTGCTGACGGACGCCCAAGCGCAGGCAGCGGTCAGCCCACTGCAGAAGCAAGTGCACAACGATTTTGCGCCGGCATGGGGAATCGATGCCGACCTGACCTTCGTACCGAGGGGGCAATCGCCGCCACCCGGCTCGTGGTGGCTCAGTTTGCTCGATACCTCCGACCAAGCCAACGCCCTGGGCTACCACGACCTGACCTCTGAAGGCTTGCCCATGGGCAAGGTGTTCGTGCAGACGGACAAGCTCGACAACTTGCAGTGGACGGTGACCGCCAGCCACGAGTTGCTGGAGATGCTTGGCGACCCCGACATCAACCTGTGGGCCTTTCCTCATCCGGATGCCAAGGCCGACAGGCTGTACGCCTACGAAGTCTGTGATGCCTGCGAGGCCGATCAGCTTGGCTACGACATTGACGGCACCCTGGTATCGGACTTCCTCTATCCGGCATGGTTCGAGTCCTTTTATTTGTCCGGCCCACAGGCCGGTAAAGCGACATCCGCGCAATTCGACAAGCAAGGCTCCATCCAGCAGCCGTTCGCGATACTGCAGGGTGGCTATTCGCTCGTCTACGACATCCAGACAGGCACCGGCTATCACCAGATTTTCGGCGCGGTCGCGCCCGCCAATCTGGCGCCGGCTAAGCAGCACGGCCCCTGGCAGCTGACCTTCAGCCCCAGGCAGCGCCCACGCGTGGGCAGCCGCCGCGAGCGGCGGATGACCCATCGCGAACAGTGGATGCGCAGCGCCGTCCACACAGCGTGTGGCACGGAACGGTGGTCCATCAAAACGCTCGGCGATCTGGACGTGGGCAAAGTTGCCTTTAACTCGCCCGTAACGACGACGGTCCTGGACCTGCGAAACCAGGATCCGCAGAAGCAAGCGCCGCCTGCTACCTCGGCCACGTTGCCTGCCAACAACCGTCTCGATCCCGTTGAGCTGACGGTCTACACCGTGACCGCGATGCTGGTCGGAGCGAAGGTCGAAGCGGACAACGACGTCCATTTGGTGATTGCCGACCCCAGCAGCCCGAGCGAGACCATGATCGCCGAGTTCCCCAAACGGGAGTGCGCTCAGACGCATGACACGGTCCTGTTGGACCGCATGGACGCGGCACGCAGCGCAGTGCTCGCCGCCGTTCCGCCGTTAGTGCAGCGCATGGCCATGGGCGGCGCTGTCCCAGCCGAGGCCATCGATCCGCAAACCGGCAGGGCGCGGCTGAACCCGATGACCGGCAAAGCCCAAATCACCGGTGTTGGCTTCTTCGACAGGCTGCATGGGCAGGATGGAGTAGCTCCCAATGGCATCGAGCTGCATCCGGTGCTGGATTTCAACATCCTGCCAACGCCGTGACGGGTTCCCGCGGTTGTTGAACCTGAACGCCATCTCATCGAGGTAAGCCTGCCAGTGCTTGGAGGGAGGCTGGTGGTGGCGGCCG
>DAIUFO010000001.1:67817-69207 GCA_036844545.1 Chloroflexota bacterium | reverse complement strand
CCCTGGCTGGCTGGCGTCCTGGGGCTGGTGGTGCTGGGGCTCATGGCTTGGTACGTCCGCGACCGCCGCCGGGGGCCCGTGCCTGTGGTCTCTGCCGACCGCCATCTGCTGGAGACGGAGCGCCGCGAGCTGCTGATCGCGCTCGCCCGCCTGGACGACAGGCACGACGCCGGCAGCGTCTCCGAGGAGGACTACCGTGCGCAGCGAGACGAGCAGAAGGCCGAGCTGCGGGCGGTCATCCAGCAGATCGAGAGCTTGGGCTAGGAAGCGCGGGCCAGGAAGCGGCTGTGCTGGCCGAGGCGGCTGGTGGCTTCGGTGCCGGTGGGCAGGTTGGCGGCTTCGCGGGCGAGGTGGTGGGCCAGGTTGCGGGAGCGGGGCACCCAGCATAGGCTTACTGTTGGCTCCTGGCGCAGCCAGCTCGCGGTGCGCTGTTGGAGCTGGCGCGTGTGCGACGAGCCCGCCCGAATCGTGCCCGTGGCCAGCCGCAGGCCGACGGTCGAGTCGGACAGGATCAGGGCGCCGCGTGGACGGACACCGCGGACCAGCTCGCAGGCCTCGACCAGGCCCAAGAACTCGGCCTGGTTGTTCCCGCCGATGCCCACGTTCTTGACGTGGCCGAACAGCCAGTCGGTCCCGCCGCCGCGGGCCAGCACCAGCAGACCAAAGCCGCTGGGGCCGGGGTTCGGGACGCTCGAGCCATCGACGTAGATGACGACATCGAGCGAGGGGACGCGGGGTAGCCAGGATCCGCGCGCAAACCGCGATTGCAGCAAAGGACAAACTCCAGGCGAAGAGTGGCTAGGCGCTGGGGCAGCGGCAGTGTGTCGGGGGGACAGAGGTCGCGGGCGGGCCGCTGGGGGAGCGTGCTTCCGCCGAAACGTGGCTTAGGCCTTAGGAGCCAACCAAGACATCTGTTACTGCCGGCAAACGAACGACGGCGCGCTTTGTTACGGGCTAGGCGATTTGGCCGCCGGATATGGTGACCCGCCGGAGGACGGCTCGCTGCCCGGCGCCGTAGGCGAGATCCCGGAAACCGCCGCCGGGCAGCGACTGGTAGACGACAACCGCCAGGTCGTAACCGCCATCAGGCACACCGCGGAGGTCCAGCTCGTAGTAGTCGCCGGTGACCTGGCCGGCCGTCCAGCTCGAGGTGGGCGAGAGGCCAAGCACGGGTGAAGCTTCGTCGCGCTGGGCGGCGACCCGGTCCGGCGACGGCATCAGCCGGACCGAAACGTGGTAGTCGGCGGCTGGCCGGCGCAGCGCCTTCCAGTACAGGGTGACCGGCAGGACGCCGAACTCGGGCTGTCCCAGGGGGGCGATGGCTGCCAGTTGGACCTCGTTGGCGAAGCTGCCGCCGATGGGGATGGCTGTGGCGGGCACGGTGGTGAGC
>DAIUFO010000001.1:25558-67807 GCA_036844545.1 Chloroflexota bacterium | reverse complement strand
GGTGAGCGGCTGGCGAAGGACTTCCACGAATGGCCCGACGGCGCTGACGGTGGTGGTCGCCGGCCGAAAGGTGGCGGTGGCCAGGAATACCGGCCCTTGGCCGCGGGCCAGCACGTTTGGCAACGTGCTGGCAGGGTAGGAAATGCCGGCGCCGCGGTTGATGCCGTCCACGAGCTGGGCGTACCACAGGGGGGTGGCCTGGTCCCAATCGGCCACGACGGTCGCATTCGGCGGCAGCGCGGCCAGGCCATTGGCCAGGCGGCGGGCCTGGTGGCCCTGGAACAGGTTCTGGCGGAAGTCGTCCAGCGCCTCGGGGGCAGGCTGGAAATGCGGCCGGCCGAGGTACAAGCCCCCGGCGGCCACTGCTGCCACGAGAGCCGCGCTGCCCGCGAGGTCCGCCTTGAAGCGCCGGACTCGAGCCAGCAGCGCCGCCGCGCCGGCGGCAGCCATAAGCGCGATGGGCACATAGGCCGGCATCAGGTACACCAGGTTGAGCTGGCCGCTGATGTTCCAGATCACCGTGAGCCAGGCCAGCACCGCCGTATAGCCAGCCAGCAGCAGCGCCAGCGGCGATCGTCGCATGCCCAGGCAAACCAATCCGATCGCGGCCAGCACAAGGATAACGGGTGAGAAGGTGCCGAGCAGGGCCGGGACCAGCGCGGGCATGCGGGCGATGGCCTGCGCCGCCGTGAGGTCGAGGTGGGCCGACGACTCAGTACCGGCGATCGCGACGTTGACGAAACCCTGCCAGGTGGCGGTGTTCCACTGGTCCCAGGGGGCTCCGAAGGCGGCTCGGAGGGGCAGGATGCCGTACAGCAGCAGCGGCAGCAGGAACAGCCCGCCGGCTTGAGCCAGCAGGCGGCCTTGGCGAAGCACCTGCCAGCGCACCAGAAGGATGTACAGGGCGAGGAAGGGCAGCAGCAGCACGAAGGTGCGGTGGTGGTCCACGCCCAGCCCGGCGACGAGTGCCAGCAGCAGCAAACGTCGTTCGGCCAGCTTGGCGTCGCCGGCTTGGACGGCGCGCTCCCAGCGCAGCGCCGCCAGCAAAGCCGCGGCTGTGAACGCCACGGCCAGCGAGCGCACGCCGGCGATGGTCGACCAGGTCCATTCCAGCGGGGCCAAGCCGGTGGCGGCGGCGGCCAGCAGGCCGGCTGCCCGGGAGGCCGTCAGCTCGACGCCGCACAGATACGCCAGCGCTGCCGCCAACCCGCCGAAGACCGCGGACAGCAGGTTCATGCGCCAGGCCACGCTTGCCAGCGGCAGGAAGGTCCAGGCTTTGCCGAGCAACAGGTACAGCGGATAGCCGGTGTAGTGGGGAATGCCGAACACGTACGGCACGAACTGGAGCTCGCCGGCATCGTGGCCCACCAGGTCCGGTGCGAGGGTGCGCCAGTAGAGGATGAAAAAGGTCAGGGCGACCGCGGCCGGAACCCACAAGTTCCTCTCCCGCTTGCGGGAGAGGCTAGGTGAGGGTGTCGCCGCCGGTAGGCGGCCCCAGGGCACGGTCGCCGTCACCGAGCTTTTCCCACCGCGGTGGGAGAGGAACCAACGAGCTGCGCCAGCTTGAGGTGGTAGCCGCGGGCGATGAAGGAGCGTTTGGGGTGGGTGATCAGCCAGGGCAGGCTGAGGGTGCTCAGCCGCTTGGCCTCCTCAGCGCTGAGCGGCGTTTGCTTACCTTCGTCCAGGGCGGGGATCAGCACGAACAGGTGGCGGATGACGTCCGTGAGCGACTGCCGGCCGAGCAGGCGCAGCAGGATGGCGGGCAGGCCCAGCACGGGCGACTCCAGCTCAACCCGGTAGCCCAGCGGCTCGAACAGGCTGCGCAGGTGGGGGTTCCGAAAATTGACAGCCAGAGGTGCGATCTCAGCCTGCAGCTCGAACTTACGCTGCACCAGCTCGTGCCGAGCTATCGGCAGCAGGGCGGAGCCGAAGGCGCCATCGAGGAAGGATCGAAATAGGGGTGACAGCGCGACCACGCGCGACCTGACGTAGTCGCCGATGTGGAGCTGGTCGGGCGAGATGTCCCAGCCGGTCGCCGGCTCGGGGTAGGCCAGCATGGTGAAGGAGATGCTGCCGGGAATGGAAGCCTCGACGATGAGCCGCAAGCGGGCGTTGGGCGGCTCGCGGATGGTGAGCCTCTCGGGAAAGCGGCCCATGAGTTGGCCGATTTGCTCGGCTTGAGGGCCGGTGGCGGTGATCTTCAGATACATGCGCCGCGCACGGGCAAAGTGTAGTGCCGCGCGCGCTGAGCAGGGATGTCGTGAACCCAACCCGAAACCAGAAAACTTGCGTATAGTTGGTGCGGTGTCCGCCAACGCCGCGGCTCGGCCTGCAGCGCCGGCCGCGGCCGCGGGCTTCCCTTATGCCGTCCTGGCGCTGGCCTGGCTGACCGCCTTCTCGTCGCGTTCCAACACCATTTCGGTTGGGCCGGTGCTGCCGCTCATCCAAACAGATCTCGGGCTGAGCTATGCGCAGGCGGGCTTCCTCTTCTCGATCCCGGCGCTGATGATGGGCCTGTTCTCAATACCGAGCGGGCTCATCATCGCGCGACTGGGGGTGAAGCCGGTGCTGCTCATGAGCCTGACGCTGCTTGCTCTGGGCGGCGGCCTGCGAGCGCTGGCTGGCAACGGCGCGGCGCTGTTCGTGTTCACAGGGCTGCTCGGAGCTGGCATCGGTCTGGTGCAGCCGGCGCTGCCGCGGCTGATAAAGGACCGTTTCACGCACAACACCGGAGTGATGACGGGCATCTACTCCAATGGCTTCGCGGTGGGCGCGACGACCGCCGCCGCGCTGGCGGTGCCGGTGCTGGTGCCGTTCTCGGGCGCGCTCACCTGGCGTGGCCCGTTCATCATCTGGGCGGGCATCGTAGGGCTGACGGCGCTGGCCTGGCTGTTCGTGCCCAGCGGGCAATCGCGCGGCGGGGAGAGCCTGGCGCCGTTTGCCCGCATCTTCCGCAGCCGTATCTGCTGGCTGGCGAGCGGCATCTTTCTGACCCAGAGCCTGCTGTTCTACATCCTCAACTCGTGGCTCACCAGCTACTACCAGAGCCTCG
Source organism: Chloroflexota bacterium (assembly GCA_036844545.1). GTDB lineage: Bacteria > Chloroflexota > JAJPGV01 > JAJPGV01 > JAJPGV01 > DATGVV01. Next base: position 64,755 of record DAIUFO010000001.1, on the reverse strand, counting down.
GGTTTTCGCTCGCCACCGCGGCCTCGACGGTGGCGTTGCTGAGCGCCGCGGCCATCGTGTTCGGCTTCGCCGGGCCCGCCCTCTCAGACCGGGCCGGCCGCCGGCCGCCGTTAATCCTCGCCGGCGTGGGCAGCGTCCTCGGCGTTGTGGGGCTGATCCTGTGGCCGCGGGTCTATTGGCTGTGGCCGCTGCTGATCGGGAGCGCCACTTCCGTGCTGTTTACCACCGGCTTCGTGATTCCTGTCGATGTGGCTCGAGCCGACGAAGTGGGCGCCTTTACCGGGCTGATGCTGACGGTGGGCTTTGGCGGCGTCGTGGTTGGTCCGCCGCTGGTCGGCTTTCTCCGGGATGCCACGGGCTCCCATCTGTATGGCTTGCTGGTCATGCTGGCGATTGCCGCCGGCCAGCTGTGGCTCACGCTGATCATGCCGGAGACCTCCCCTCGCCATCGATGATCCGCGCGACGCTGTCCTGCCTCTTGCCCCTTGCGTCTTGCCTCGCGCTGACTGCCTGCGGTGCCAAACCGCCGGCGGTCCCGGCCACGCCCGCGCCGGTGTACGCCCCCAAGCCCGCCACCATCCACTTCATCCATCTCCTGGACAGCCGCCGTTTCGAGCCGGCGGAGCTGCGGGGAGAGCCTGGCCAGCTGGTCAAGCTGGTGCTGGTAGGCGACAAGCAGAAGCACGACTTCACCTCGCCGGGCCTCAACGTCAACCTTGACGTGCCGCCCGCGGCGGTCGAGATCATCAGCGTCGAGCTGCCGGCCAAGCCCGGCTCGTACGAGTTCTGGTCGGCCCAACCGGGCGACCGCGAGGGTGGGATGACCGGCCATTTTGAAGTGCAGCCCTTAGGTCATTCGTCTTAGCAAAAGCTGGCTATGATTAGCGCGGGAGAGGGACGCAACGAGCCATGGATCAGGATCCGCCGGAGGAAATCCGCCAGGACATCGAGAGCCCTGAGGCGGTCGAGCCTGTCCGCGATACGCGCGGCGGCACTCGCTCGGCGCTCACCCGTTGGGTGGCCGAGCGACACCTGAAGAGCCTGCCGGCGATTGGCGCGCCCAGCTATGAGCGCTGCCAAGAGAAGGGCTGCTGGGGCAAAGCCAGCTGGTCCTGCCCCACCTGCCGGCAGAAGAACTGCAGCGCCCATCGGCCCGAGCACCACTGCTCCCTGCCTTACTTGCCGCGCTGAGCGCCTAACCCCGCGAACACTTTTTCGGCCGTGATCGGCAGGTCGGTGATCCGCACGCCACAGGCGTCGTATACGGCGTTGACGATCGCTCCGGCAAGTGGCGTGTTGGAGGACTCGCCGATGGATTTGGAGTGGTGCGGGCCGGGCCCTTCCACGGCGTGGACCAGCAGTGTTTCCAGCTCGGGCATGTCGGCGATGGTCGGCAGCTTGTACTCGCCCAGGTGCAGCGCGCCGACGCGTCCGTCCTGGATCTGGAGGTCCTCCATGACGGCGAAGCCGAAGCCTTGGGCCACGCCGCCATCGATCTGGCCCTGGTGCAGGATGGGATGGATGATGGTGCCCACGTCGTGGCAGCTGACGATGCGCTCGACCGTCACCTGGCCCGTATCCGGATCGACCGACACCTCGGCGATCTGGCAGGTGAAGCTGCTGACCGGCGCCTCCGCGCCAGGGTAGTTGAACTGCACGGCGATCGCCTGGCTGGTGTTGCCGATGGACTGGCCGCGGCTGCGCAGCTCTTCCTTCAACGTCTTGGCCGCGCCCAGCGCCGCCTGCCCGCCCACGTGCGTGGCGCGGCTGCCGCCAACGCCGCTGTCCTTGAGGTTCTCCAGCGTGCCGACAGTCCCGACGCGCACGTCGAGCGGGGCGATGCCCAGCTCCTCGGCGATGACCTGGCGCATAACGGTGTGCAGGCCGGTCCCCGTGTCGGGCATCGTCGTCAGCAGGGTGACGGACCCGTCAGGATCGAGCGTTAAGCGCACGTTGGCGAAGCCGTTGCCCACGTGGCGGTCGCCCACCGACATGCCGCGGCCGTGCCACTTCTGCTTGGGAGAGCCCCAGCCGGCGCGCTTGGCGGCGGCGCGGATGACCTCCTCCTCACGCACATCCTCCATTGGGTGCAGGCCGGCGGCAACCATGTCGCCGTCGTGCAGGGCGTTCTTGAGCCGCAGCTCCAGCGGATCGAGGCTCATCTCGGCGGCGATCATGTCCATGTCCGATTCGACGGCAAACAGCGCCTGTGGCTCGCCGGGGGCGCGGACGTGGCCGCGCGGCACGGAGTTGGTGTACACGGCGTAGCTGTCGATGCGCACGTGCGGGATGTTGTAGCTGCCGCCCAGTGAGTCGGCGCCGTGCAGGTTCACGATCGGCGTGGGCTTGAAGGCGCCGTAGCCGCCGGAGTCCCAAATGGCCACGGCGTGGCGGGCGACGATGGCGCCGTCCTTCTTGAGGCCGGTCTTGATGCGGATGAAGCCGGTGTGGCGCGGGTTGGCCGCCTGCAGCTCCTCGATGTAGCTCATGACGTACTTCACCGGCCGGCCGGTCTTCTGCGCCAGGTAGCAGACGGGCACAATGTTCATGAGCGAGCCCTTGCCGCCGAAGTCGCCGCCAATGGCAGTAGCGTGGAAGTCGATGCCCTCGACCGGCATGTCCAGCAGCGGCGCCAGCTGGTTCTGCTGGCGGAAGGGCATCTTGTTGGCGTCCCACACCTGCAGCTGGCCGTGCTCGTTCACGTTGGCTATGCAGGCGTGCGGCTCCAGGTGGCCCTGGTGGACCGACGGTGTGGTGAACTCGTGCTCGACGACGACTTCGGCCTGCTTGAAGCCGTCGTTGACGTTGCCCTTGGCCCAGATGATGTGCGACATCGTGTTCGGCTCGCTGGCTACCGGTTCCGGCACGCCCGTGTACTTCGAAACGTCGTCGTGGATGCGCACAGCGTCCGGCTTCATGGCCTCGCGTGGGTCGAACAGCGCCGGCAGCTCCTCGTACTCGACCTCGACCGCCAGGGCCGCTGCCTCGGCCAGGTCGGGGTCTTCGGCCGCGACGGCGGCGATGGGCTCGCCGATGAAGCGCACCTTGCCGCGCGCCAGCACCGGCATGTCCATCATCATGCGACCCCACAGGATGTCGGGAATGTCGTGGGCGGTGATGACGGCGTGGACGCCCGGCATTTGCCTGGCCTTGGTGGCGTCTACCCGGACCAGACGGGCGTGCGGGACGGTGCTGCGAACGTACTTGCACCACAGCATGCCGTCGATGAGAACGTCGGCGCCGTAGGTGGCTTGGCCGGTGACTTTGGCCAGGCCGTCGACGCGCGGGCCGGACGTGCCGACGACGGTAAGGGCTGAGCTCATGCCCTTAAGGGTACGGCAGCAAGGAATGGCCCGCTGGCTCGCAATCCCGCTGCCAGACCCAGGCGCGTGCCTACACTTGAGGCGGGGGCCGTTCGAGCATGATACGAACGTCAGGATTCTCTTTCGGAAGCTGTCTGCTGGCGACAGCGTTGCTTTCGGCTTGCGGCGCCCAGGCCGCGCCACCCCAGGTTCAGGCGCCCACGCAGTCGGCCGGACCGCCGCCGGCGCCAACGGATGTGCCGACCCAAACGCCTCAGCCGACCGATACGCCGGTGCCCACGAATACCGTGCCGCCCACGCCGACGCCTCCTCCGGACACGCCCACGCCGGCGCCGACCAACACGCCGCTGCCAACGCCCACCCGGACGCCCACCCCGACCTATCCACCCAATGCCTACGAGCGGCTGTCTTCCATCCGCTACTACCGGCTCCAGTTCGACGTCAACGCCGACGGCTTTGACTACAACGTGATGGTGGATGAGGCCACACCCAATTACCACGCCAGCCTGGCGGTGCCGCTGAGCCCGCCACTGGAGCTGTACTTCGTGAACGGCCGCTACTTCTCCAGCGTGGGCGGCTCCCCGATCGTCGACAGCGGCTCGACGCCGCCTCCCCAGGCAGGTGTGCTCGAGGTGGCTGAGGCATTCGCCCGCGATTGGTTTGACCATCCCGACGCGGCGGTGTTCAAGGGCACGGAAACGGCCAACGGCGTGCGGGCCAACCACTTCGTGCTCACCTGGAAAGCCGGCCGGGCAGTGAGCTTCGGCGCGATCTCGTCCACCACGTATGATCCGACGACTGGCGACGTCTGGCTGGACGCGGCCAGCGGCGCCATCGTGAAAGCGGCCTTTACCATGCGCGTGAACAACGGAGCAGGGGTGTCCCCGATCGTGAGCCACATGGACCTTGTTAACATCAACCGGCCGGTGACGATTGCGCCGCCGCCGGTCCAGAAGCCAGCCAATGGCTGAGCTCGTTTTCCTGCTGGACGTCGACAACACGCTGCTGGACAACGACTTCGTGAAGGACGATCTCGCGCGGGGCATGCACGGCTTCCTCGAGCCTGCGGACGAGCAGCGCTTCTGGGACCTGTACGAGGCCGTCCGCCACGAGCGGGACGTGGTCGATTTCTTGGGCACGCTGGAGCGATTCCACGATGGCTTCAAAGACGAGCCGACGTTCAACAAGCTGTGCCACCTGCTGAACGACTACCGTTTCGACAAGCACCTCTACCCCCACACGCTGGAGACCATCCATCACCTGCGCACGTTCGGCACGACAGTGGTCGTGTCCGACGGCGACACCGTCTTCCAGCCGCGCAAGATCGCCGAGGCTGGCATTACCGAAGCCGTTGGCGGGCAGGTGTTCATCTACACCCACAAGGAAAAAAGCATCTCCGAGGTGGTCGAGCGCGTCCCAGCCGACCGCTACGTGATGGTTGACGACAAGCGCCGCATCCTCGCCGCCCTCAAGTCCTCCTACCCGGACCGCTTCGCCACCGTCCACGTCCTGCAAGGCCACTACGCCCAAGCCGACCCCGAGCTGAAGCCGAACCCCGATATCGAGGTCGGGGCAATTGGCGATTTACGGAAGTTCGGCGCCGGGGATTTCTTGGGTTAAGGCCAACGCGATACTCGCGGAAACCTCCTCCGGATTAACTTCAGGTTCCAGGAAAAAAGCCGGTATACAGGCCAGGCCTTGTCGGTAGTCATCGCTGTCGTCGATAACGATGTCCAGGTCGAGTGGCGAGTCAAGATAGACGCTGGGGATGCCGCTTTCCAAGCGAATCACAAGGGTCGGTTTCATTCGGTCGCCGTCGCCGGGATAGGGGCACGCCTCTCGGCAAGCAGGCGTGGTTGTGCGGGCTCACCTCGATACATGGGGTGGCCGTTTGCCAGCGGTAATCCTGCTTGGTTGCCCCAGGCGTCCCAGCCTGCTCGTGCCGGGCCACGAGCGAACAGCTCCAAGTACGGTCCAGGTGAGCAGCGCTCGATGAAGATGGAGTAGAACTCGTCGGGTTTGCGGCTGTGCTCGCGCTTTCTCGTTCCCAAATAATTCACTTGGCTGCGACCAGGGGCCAGCGTACGCATGTTGCCGCGGACTCCAAACAGGCAGGGTTCAACGACGTTGCGGAAGTAAAAGCCTACTCCGCGACCGTCCGAGCAGCCGTCTTTGCGAAGCTTGTGCCAGTAAAGGGCCGAGATATAGCGAAAGCCCCAACTTTCCATCGTTGCGATTCCTGTGGGAATGAGCGCGGTCGGCACCCACAAATAGAGGTGGGATGGAGCCGTGACGACTTCCGCCACTGGTAGGGCCATGATCCCTTCGTTCGTCATGGTCTCGTACCGGAATAGCCGGCGGTGTTCGGGACCCACCTTCCCGGTCTTGTTGGCGAATTGCCACGGGGGATCGGCGTAGAGAGTGGACCATCGACGCCCGGCGGCGAAGTCCAGCAGGGATTCTTCGAGGTTGGGTTGGGAGTCGGCGTAGGCCAGTGCTTCGGTCATGAGTTGGCCGGGATCCTACTACGGCTGGGGATTTTCATCCTTTGGTCCCGCGGATGTGACCGCAGGCTCCGCCGTGAGGCCGTCATCGACGTAGAGCTTGCGGTTGATACCGAAGACCAGGACGGGACAGCCGCCACCGCCGCCGCCTTCGAGGCGAGGTAGCAACTTGCTCATGTGCGTCGTGGATTGTCCGTAGCTTTTGCCCTTGCCGACCTCATTGAAGAGGGCTTGTAGATCATCGCTGCGGGTGACGATGACGCCAACGTCAATCGCCCGCAAATCGAAGAGCAGCCGGAAGTTGTTGAGGTCCCGGTCGAAGAAGGTGTCCTTATTCGACCATTCGACTTCGAGCGCGACCTTCGCCTTCAGGCAGTCCACTTGATGGGTCGGTGAGTCGTAGCTGGTCTGGTCCACCGTAATGTGAGTCTCGAAGCGCTTTTCTTGCCAACCGCGTGCATAGAAGGCGCTGTCCAGCTTTGAAGCAATCGGCGATTTGCCACCGCCAGGGGTGAGGATGTCGTTCCGTGAGAGCCGGAACGCCCGGAGTACCTCGAGCACGTCTCGCCATGCTTCGGGATACACCTCCTGCAGGATGGCGGCGGCGTTCCGCCATTCGTGGACCTCATACAGTCCATCCCCATGCGGATGACCCAATAAGTCGAGCGGAATGACATGGACGCTGGACATCTCGCTCCTCAGTCCCCCTCCAGCCGCCCCAGCGCGGCGCGGGCGGCGGCTTGTTGGGCTTCGCGTTTGCTGTGGCCGGAACCTTGGCCGGCGACTTCGTCGTTGACCAGCACCTCGACGTCGAAGGTGCGGGCGTGGCTGGGGCCGGAGGTGCGCGTGGTGCGGTAGATGGGAGTCGCCTGCATGCTGCCCTGGGTCAGCTCCTGGAGGCGCGACTTGAAGTTCTCGTGGCGCTTCTCGGCGACGATCTCTTCGACCTCCGGAGTGAGGAAGCGGTGCAGGAAGGTGGTCACGGCATCGAGACCCTGGTCCAGCAGGATGGCGCCGGTGAGCGCCTCGAAGCCGCTGGACAGCAGCAGCGGGCGGGAACGGCCGCCGCTCTTCTCCTCGCCGCGGCCCAGCAGCAGGTACTCGCCGAGATCGATCTCGCGGGCGAACTTGGCAAGGGTCTCGGCGCGCACGGCCGCGGCCCGCACCGATGTGAGCTGGCCTTCCTGAAAGGCGGGAAAGAGGCGGTACAAGTAGACGCTGCTGATGTAGGTCAGGACGGCGTCGCCGAGATACTCCAGCCGCTCATTGGAGTCGAGGCCGGCGTCCGGGTGCTCGTAGAGGTACGAGCGGTGGGCCATGGCTTGCCGCAGCAGATCGCGATCGTGGAAGGCGACGCCGCAGGCTTGCTCGAGCTTGCTGAGGTCAGACGTAGCGCTTGACGATGACCGAGGCGTTGTGGCCGCCGAAGCCGAAGGTGTTGTTGAGGGCCACATCGACCTTGGCTGAGCGGGCGACGTTGGGCACGTAGTCGAGGTCGCATTCCGGGTCCGGCTGCTCGTAATTGATGGTGGGCGGCAGCACCTGATCCTGGATGGCCATCACGCACATCAGGGTCTCGAGCGCGCCCGCGCCGCCCAGCAAATGGCCGTGCATCGACTTGGTGGAGCTGACCGGCAGGACCTTGGCGCGATCGCCAAAGACCTCGTGGATGGCCACGGTTTCGCTCTTGTCGCCGATGTCGGTGGACGTGCCATGGGCGTTGATGTAGTCGATGTGCTCCGGACTGAGGTGGGCTTTGTGCATAGCCCGTCGCATAGCCTGGACGGCGCCATCGGTGAGCGGGGCGGTGAAATGGTAGGCGTCGGCATTGGCGGCGTACCCCGCCACCTCGGCATAGATGCGCGCGCCGCGAGCCAGCGCATGGTCGAGGTCCTCGAGGAGCAGAACGGTGCCACCCTCGCCGATCACGAAGCCGTCGCGGCCGGCGTCGAAGGGGCGGGAGGCCCGTTGTGGGTCGTCATTGCGGGTGGACATCGCCTTCTCGGCGCAGAAGCCGCTCACGCCGATGGGCACGATGGCCGCCTCGGCGCCGCCGGCCAGCATCATCATCGCGTCGCCGCGGCGGATGATCTCGGCTGACTCGCCGATAGAGTGGCCGCTGCTGGCGCAGGCGCTGGTAATCGTGAAATTCGGGCCGCGCGCGCCAGTGACGATGGACACCTGGCCAGCGGTCATGTTGCTGATGAACATGGGGATCAGGAAGGGGCTGACGCGGCTGGGCCCGCGTTCCATGAGCACCTTGAACTGCTCGCTCAGGGTACCGATGCCCCCGACGCCGGTGGCGATTATCACGCCGATGTCCTGGGCGTTGTCCGGCGTAATCTCCAGGCAGCCGTCCTTCAAGGCCTGCACGGCGGCGCCGATGGCGAACTGGACCACGCGGTCCGTGCGGCGAACCTCCTTGCGATCGAGATACAGGCTGGGATCCCAGTCCGTCACTTCGCAGGCAATGCGCGTGTCGTACTCGGCGGCATCGAACAGGGTGATCGGTCCGGCGCCGGACTTACCGGCCACGGCCGCTGCCCAGGTGCTGGCCACATCCGGCCCCAGCGGGCTGACACTCCCCAGGCCGGTGATGACGACGCGGCCCGAAGGCACGCTCATCTCTTCCCGCAGCAGCTCCGCGCGGGTCTCGGCGATGGGTTGGAACTCGACAGGAACGCCCTCGGCCAGCCCGGCCTGGGGGGAACTCATTAGGGACAGTATAGGGACCGGTTAGGCGTGTGATACTTACAGGCGAGTCGCCCATGGCAGTGATTTCACCCAAGCTCACCTATGAGGACCTACTCGAAACGCCCGATGATGGGAAGCGCTACGAGATCATCGACGGCGAACTCCTCGTGAGCGCGTCGCCGTTCCCGCCGCACCAGCGTGCGTCCTGGAACTTCTCCGGCTACTTTATGCACGCCGAGCGGGCGGGCCTCGGCATCGGTTTCTCAGCGCCCATTGATGTCGCCTTTGATCGGTTCAATGTCGTCGTGCCGGACGTGGTCTTCATCACCAATGAGCGGGCGAACATCATCACCGAGGTCAACATCCAAGGCGCCCCCGATATCCTGGTCGAGGTTCTCTCGCCGAGCACGCGGCGCCGGGATCTCGGCGTCAAGATGCAGCTGTACGCGCGATTTGGGGTCCCGTTCTATTACATCGTCGACGCCAAGGCGCAGACGGTCCAGCCCTACGAGTTGGTTGAGGGCGTGTACCGTCCCGAGCGCTTGCTGACAACCGAGGACGAACTCACGTGTCCACTGCTGCCTGGCATCTCGATGCCAGTGTCCGATCTGTTCCTCTAACCAAACAGCGGCAGCACGTCGAATTTCTGGCCGAGGACTTCTTGGCCGTCGAGGCCGAGCCATTTGGTGAGGATGGTGTTGTAGACGGAGCGGAAGTCGATGCCGAACACAAGGTCGCCATTGGTGTCGAGCTTGGTGAGAGATGGGTGATCGCCCACCAAGCCGCCTTTGACGGCGTCGCCGATGACGAACAGGGGCGCGGCGGTGCCGTGATCGGTGCCGCCGGAGCCGTTTTCTTTGACGCGCCGGCCGAACTCCGACCAGGTCATCATGGCCACGTTCTGGGAGAGGCCCTGCGCCTTGATGTCCTGGTAGAAGGCGGCGATAGCGTCCGATAGCTGCGACATGAGCCGGTCGTGGCCGGTCTTCTCGTTGGCATGGGTGTCGAAGCCGCCGGTCTGGACGTAGTAGACGCGCGTGCCGAAGCCGCCACTCATCAGCTGGGCGACGTTCTGGAGGCCGCGGCCCAATGGCGTTTGCGGGTACGAGACCGCGGAATGGTATTTGGTAGCCAGGTCCTTCAGCTCGGCGGCGGCGCTGACGGCCGTCGACTCCGCCTTGCCGACCAGCTCGGAATAGGTCGCGCCGCCGAGGCCGCGGCTGTAGATGCGCTTGAAGGCAGCCATCAGCTCGTCGTGGTCCTGGGGATGGCGCGGATCGGTGCGGAGCTGGAAGGTGCTGGCATCCTGCACGCTGGCCACCACCGTCTTCTGCGACTTGAGGGCGAACGGCAGCGCGCCGCCGACGCTGGCAGCGTTGAAGGGATTGTCGGCGGGGAGTTGGGCGGCATCGAGGTAGCGGCCGAGCCAGCCGCTCTGTGATGGTTTGCCAGGCGTGGCGCTGGCCCAGATGTCCATGGAGGCGAAGTGCGAGCGATTGGGGTTGGGATAGCCCACGCCCTGGACGACCGCAAGCTTCTTGTCGTCCCACAGCGTCTTCAGGCCCTTCAGGTTGGGATGCAGCGCCACTTTACCGTCCAGCTTCAGCAGCTGATCGTCCGGGAAGGCGAGCGTGCCGCGGTTGTCGTGCAGCGCGCCGTCGGCATAGGGCAGCACCGTAGCCAGACCGTCGTTGCCGCCGGCCAGCTGGATGACCACCAGCGACCGCGGCTGCGTCTTGGCTGGCGCGCTCGGCGAGGCCGATGCCAAGGCAGGAGCGGAAGACGATGCCGGACTCGGGGCTCGGGACTCCGGGCTCGGCGACGGCAGGAATGCCGTTCCCGACCTGATCTCCTTCGTTTTCAGGTACGCCAACGGGGCAGCGATACCCAGCCCGGCGGCGGCCGCGATGCCTTTGAGGAAGTTGCGACGAGATGCGTTCATGTCAAGCCACCTGGTATTCGGGGCTGACCATTAACAGATGGATGAGGCCCCGGAGTTTTGTGTCGAGGGTTTGCGGGCGCGGGTCCTGCGCTTTGCCGGCATAGTCAAGAAGGGCCGAGCGCGTCGTGTCGGTCAGGCCCGAGGTCAAGCTGCCACCGAAGAAGTCGATGACGGCGTCCCAGCTCTTGCTGCCCAGCTTCTGGACGAAGGACTCGGGGTCGATGTAGCCGCCGCCGTTGGGGCTCGGCGCATTCTTGACCGCCGCGGCCAAGAGACCGCCGAAGTTAAAGCGGTTGGCTACCGTGGAGGCGTCCAGCCAGGCCGGCCCGCCTGGCCAGCCGGCGACATTCGGCGGGTTGAAGAGCTCCTGCCCCAGCTGCCGCAGGGCCGGGGCCAGCGCTCGCTCGCGTACCTGGCCGCCCAGCTGCTTCACGGTCCCGACTACGTATTCCACTGGGCTCTTCACATGGTCGGTGTATGCCTTGTCGGAGTAGAACGCGTCCGACAGCAGGATGGCTTTGACCACCGGCTTGATCTCGAAGTTGCTCTTCAAGTAGAGGTCGGCGAAGGGCTGTACGACTTGCGGCCCGGGGTTGTCGTAGGCGAAGAAGGCGAACAGCTTGCTGGCCAGGCGTTTGGCCGTGGCGGGATCGGCCGCGACATTGGCGATGACGTCGTCGCCGTTGAGGTTCCCGTTCAGCCCGCGGAAGGCCTTCTCACCATCGTCGTGCTGGTTCTTGTTGAACACGAACCGTCCCTGGGCGACGTTCAGGTTCCAGCCGCTGAAGGCGCGGGCGCCGGCCTTCACGTCGTCCTCGCTGTAGTTGCCGATGCCCAGCGTGAACAACTCCATGAGCTCCCGGGCGAAGTTCTCGTTGGGGGCGCCCTTGCGGTTGGTGTTGCCGTCCAGCCAAATGAGCATGGCCGGGTCTTTGGCCATGCCCGTGGCAAGGTCCTTGAAGTTGCCCAGGGCGTACTTGCGCAACGTCTCGTTCTGCTGGTGCATGAACAGGGCGTTGTTGACCTTGTACTGGGAAGTGGCGAAGTGGCCGTGCCAGAACAGGGTCATCTTTTCCTGCAGTGGCCGGCTGGTGTGCAGCATGCGGTACAGCCACCACGTCTGGATGTCCTCCAGGTTGTGGAGGTCCACCAGGTCGCCCTGGACCTTATCCAGCGTGGTCCCCAGCTCGTCCGTCTTCTGGTCGTCGTTGACCAGCTCTTCCACGGTGGCGGCGACGCCCTTGGCGGCATAGGCCTGGAGGTCGTCGGGTGTCGCGCCGAAACCAGCCCTGCGCAGCAGGTGCCCCACTTTGCGGATCGTGTCGTTAGCGGCTGCCATTCCTGTACTCCTGTGGTGCTGGTTCCAAGCTAAGCCGGAGTGATTAGCCCCGGGTTAAGCCCGTGGTTAAGTTTTCGTATCGTCTCCGGATGTGACAGCTGGGGGATAAATCTTCAGAGGCAGCCCACTATCGTGTAAGCTACGCGACACCTTGATTGCTCTTATACGCATCCGCGGGGTAGCCCGTGTCCTGCCGTTGCTGGCCGTAGTCGCCGCCCTGCTGGGATCGGCCGGCGACCTGGCGGCGCAGCAGGCTCCCGGCTGCCAGTTCATCCTCGGTTTCAAGACCCTGCACGACCTGACGCCCGGCGACGTTGGCGACTGCCTCGAGAACCAGGGATTCGTCGGTAATGGCGACGCCCAACAACATACCACCAAAGGCTTGCTGGCGTGGCGCAAAGCGGACAATTGGACAGCCTTCACCAATGGCTACGAGACCTGGATCAATGGCCCCGCTGGCCTTGCGCGGCGGTTGAATATCGACCGCTTCCCGTGGGAGGCTCCGGCCCCGCCGGCGGCGCCCACGCCAACTCCGGGGCCTCCGCCACCGCCGACTCCTACGCCCAAGCCGATTTACGCCTGGTACTTCAAGAAGGTCAGCGATCCGCCGGTGCAAATGTGTGGCGCTGGTCAGGCTTTCGCCTGCATCGACACAGCCCCGAACGAGGGTACGCAGTACGTGGCCGGCCACGTCATCAACAAGGACGGTACTCCTGCACCGGGAATGATCGTGCAGGCGCGTGTGGCGGGCATCAACCTGCTCTACGGCACCACTGACAGTAACGGATTGTTCAGCATCCCGTTCGCGACCAACTGCCCTGCCGGGCCGATCCCGATCGACCTGTACCTGGTTGACGGTGGCTTCGCGCTGTCTTCCTACATCGATCACCTGAACTACACCGACTGTAGGCAGGCGGGCGAGTTCCACGTCGACTTTGTGCAGGTAAGCCAGTAGTAGCATTCTGGACGTGGACCTAAAAGCGATCGACATCCATGTCCATCCCCAAACGGCCGTGGCCAACGCCGCGGCCGGGCCCAGGGCCGCGCAGATGGCGCGCTACTTCGGCCGCGAGCGCAAAGAGGTGCCCTGGGAGGTCATGGCCGACATGTACCGCGAGCGGCACATGATGGCCGTGCTCATGAACTCCACCGATGAGTGGTCCAGCGGCAACCCCGGCGCACCCAACGACCACCTGGCTGAGGCTCAGCGGCTGTTCCCCGACACGTTCATTGCTTTCGGGGTGATCGAGCCCTGGTTCGGCCAGAAGGCCGTGGACGAGGTAAAGCGCTGCCATGAAGAGCTGGGTATGAAGGGCATCGGCGAGATCAATCCCGGCCGGCAGCTGTTTCACGCCAACGACAAGCGCTTCTACCCGGTGTGGGAGGAAATCGCCAAGCGCAAAATGGTGGTCCTGTTCCACACTGGCATGATGGGCGCCGGGGCGGGCACGCGCGGCGGCATGGGCTACAAGCTGCAGTACACCCGCCCGGTACCCGACCTTGACGACATCGCAGCCGACTTTCCGGATATGACCATCATCGGCGCCCACCCTTCATGGCCTTGGCAGGACGAGGCGCTGGCCGTGTGCCGCCACAAGACCAACTACTACATCGACCTGTCCGGCTGGGCGCCCCAGTATTTCCCGCCGCAGCTCGTCCACTACGCCAACACCATGCTCCAGGACCGGGTGCTGTTCGGCACCGACTGGCCGATGATCGACGTCGACCGCTACCTGAAGGAGTTCGCCGAGCTGCCCTTCGGCCCCGAAGTCCGCCAGAAGATCATGTTGGACAACGCCAAGAAGCTACTTGGGATTTAGCCTTCCAAAATCATCCCCTCGCCCGCCGCAGCGGGAGAGGGCTAGGGTGAGGGACCCCGGTGGTGGGGTCGCGTGGCCCACGATAAGGCGTGTGCTGGCTCCGACTGGCGTGCTCGTTCTGGCGCTCCTGCCGCGGCTGTGGCAGATCGACCTTACCCGCTTCTTCAACGATCAGGTCGAGCTGCTGCAATCCGCGGCCCAGTGGCTTGACACCGGCCAGTTGCCGCTGACGAGTGGCTTCACCTTCGCGGTGACGGGCGCGAGGCATCCGCCGCTGGTCACCTATCTGCTGGCCCTGCCGATGTCGATGAATCGCAACCCGGTTTGGGTCTCCGGTTGGGTGGCAGTGCTGGATGCTCTGGCGGCGCCGATCGTGTACCTGATCGCCAAGCGAATCAGCGGCAGCACCTTCGCGGGCGTGGCCGCCGGCGCGCTGTACGCCGTCAACGCAACGGCCATCACCTCGGGGCGAATGATCTGGAATCCCGACCTCGGGACGTTCTTCGCGGCCCTGACGTTGCTCGGTCTGGTTGACTTTGCCGTGCGCGGCCGGTCCCTATCCCTGGCGGTCAGTCTGTTTGCGCTCAGTTGGGACGTGCAGTTGCACGTCGTGAATGCGGTCCTGGCGCCGCTGTGGGTGATTGTGGCCATTGTTGGCCGCAAGAAGGTGGGCCTGAGGCCGGCTGCCGCCGCCGGGCTGCTGTCGCTGGTTCCGCTGGCTCCATATCTGTATCTCCAAATGCAAACCGGCTGGAGCGACGTCACAAAGCTGGCGGGCTATCTAGGCTTGCACAAGGTTGCCGACCTGGCCGTGCTTGACACGGCCGCCCACCTGGCCGGCCCAGCCATGTACCGCTCGCTGATCCCCGGGCCCGATGTGCCCAACTCGTTTGCATACGATCCGTTGAGCTGGCTGCTTATCGGTCTGTTGATATTGGGACTGGCCTTGACGTGGCGGCGGCGAGCTTCCGGCCGGACCGTGGTAGCCGCCTGGTTCGCGATTCCCATCCTCGCCGCCGTCCGCCACAGCTCCGACGTGCTCAGCCCGGCTGACGGGGTCGCCGCGCACTATCTGCTGGCAATTCTGCCTGCCATCGCCGTCCTACAAGCCGTGGCGCTCCATGACCTATGGACCTTCGCCGGCAAGTTGGCCGTGCGGTGTTTCCCCAAGGTGGAACGGCTCGGCTTGACCGTGGGCGCGGCGGCGTTGCTGGCCGCCTTGCTGACCCCCCTCGTCGCCGGCTACCTGTCGTTTCAGAGAGCCGCTGGCACGAACATTCGCCAGGTGGCCTACGGCCTGCCGCTGCGTTACTCGCTGGCGGCCGCGGATGCTGTGCGCTCGGACGCGGCCAATCAGGAGCTCTATCTCGCCGTGCCCTTCCTCTACAACAAGACGGTTCCGGCTCTGGCTGGCCGGCCGGATTACCGCTGGTACCTGGACCAGTCGGTGTTCGTATTCCCGAATGCGCGCGCCTCATACCTCGCGCAGAACGATACGTTCGGCTATCGATTCCTGTCGCAGCACTTCGGGCCGGCAGCCACCACAGTTCGGAATGACGCGGGCGAGCCAGAACTGGGCCTGTTTCAGCTGCCTGAGCATGCCGAGGCTCAGGTGTTCAGCGGATCGTCGTACGTGCCGCTGAACCTCAATGTCGACAACGCCATCCAGGTGCAGGGCTACCTGGCCGAGCCGCTCGCCGCGGGGCAGCCTTCCCGAGTGTCGCTGTTGTGGCGTATCCTCGATCCCGCCCGTCTACCCAACCATCTCAGCCAGTTCCTGCACCTTGTCGACCAGCAGGGCACGATGGTCTCCACGGCGCCGGACTTATGGGACGTCGGCGAGCCGTGGCGCGCCGGCGACTTCGTGGCCAGCGGCTTTGACTTGAACGTCAAACCAGAGGCGCCCACTGCTGGCTACTGGCTCGAGCTGGGTTTCTACGACACGTTCAGCCAGCAGCGGCTGCCGATGGTCGGGGACGCCACGCCGGCCGGTACGGCCATTCGCATCGGCCCCCTCAGGGTGGCCGGCGCTAGTCAAGGTGCCTCCTCGGAGGCGCCGCTGGCCACGCTCGGCAATGGAGAAATCGGCCTGCTGCGCGCCGGCTGGCAAGGGCAGGACGTCACGGTGGATTGGGAGGCTGTGCGCAAGCCTCAGGCGAGTTACACCGTTTTCGTCCATGCCGTGGACGGGGCTGGCAAGCTCGTCCGGCAGTGGGACGGGCTGCCGCGTGGCGGCAGCTATCCGACGGCTCTATGGCATGCAGGCGACGTGGTCCACGACGTGTACCCCATTGGCGTACAGCCCGACTCAAGCCTACGCTTGCAGATTGGCATGTACACCCAACCCGATGTCGGCCGGATCCAGGTCAAGCTGCCCGGCCGGTCCGCGCCGGCCGATCACTTCACGCTTGCGGTTTCGGATGCAGCTTCAGCGCCGTAATCGACTGCTTGGGGAGGGTGTAGGCTGGTCGCTGGCGCCCCTTAGCGCTTAGTCGGTTTGCAGCGCGGCTTTGATGGCGGCGCTGATGGCGTCGGCGGCGGGCATCTCGATCTCCTCGCGGATGTGGGCCATGGTGCCGAGGGTGCGGCCGATGAGGGCAAAGGCCTTGGCGATCTGCCACGGCAGGCCGAGGTCCAGAGAGATGGCGGCGATGGCGCCGGTGACGTTGACGGGCAGGCGGCGGCTCATGTGGCGCTCGGTGGCGTCGACCACCAGCTCCAGGAGCTCACAGTACTTGCCGTAAACCTCCGTTTCGCGGGCGATGGCGAACAGGCGAACGGCGCGTGGGTCGCCCGCCGAGTGGGTGCGATGGCCGATGCCCGGGATGCGCTCGTGAGCCCTGGCAAAGCGCTGGACGATGGCTTCGGCGGCGGCCTTGGGGTCCGGCTGCGCGGTGAGTCCCTCGGACAGGATGCGGGCGCAGATGTCGGATGAGCCGAGATGGACGCTGCCGGCGCCCAGCAGGGACGCGGCGACGGCAGCTTGGATGGACTCCGGCGCCGTGGCGTACGTCAGCCGGGCGGTGATGACGCTGGAGACCATGCCGTGCTCGACGAGCACGACTAGGACCGCGTCCAGCATGCGGCGCTCGTTTGGGGTTGGCAGCCGGCCGATAAGCGTGAGGCCCGCCATATCGGCAAAGGTGATGTTGCCGAGCAGCTCTTGGCACAGGTCGAGGCCGCGGATAAGCACGCGGTCGTGTTCGACCCGGGCGAGCCGGGTCTGAATCGGGAGTCGTTCCATGGCTCCCGGATTGTCCCAGATCGCCCGGAGGCGGCGCTATGGCGAGGTGAGGTGCAGGTCGGGAAGCTTGAAGTTAATCGTGGGGACGTGGACTAGAAAAAAGCCGTGACGCAGGAAGTACATGAACGCGATGGCGATGGCCGCCATGCAGATGAAGAATCCCAAGGCGTAAATGAGGCCCGGAGTGTTCCGCGCCGCCATTGCATACGGAGGATGAGAAGTGTTGACTACCATGCCCTGCCGATAGCAAGTAACAGGCCATTTGGCGCTATGGCCTAATAGGCGCGTGGTCCGGTTTGCCCTGGCTCGGCTGGTGCAGGCGATCCCGTCACTCTTGGGTGTGACGATCGCGGCGTTCGTGCTGCTGCAGCTCAGTGGAGACGTCACCCAAATCCTGCTGCCACCGCAGGCGGACGACCAGGTGCGGCTGGCCTTCAAGCAGGCGTATGGCCTGGACCAGCCCATCCTCCTCCAATACGGCCATTACCTGTCGCGCCTCGTGCAGGGGGATTTTGGGCGCTCGTTCGCCTATGCCCAGCCAGCAATGCTGGTCGTGCTGGAACGCCTGCCGGCGACGTTGGAGCTGTCGGCGGCAGCGATCTCGATCGCGGTGGCCGTGGCGATCCCGGCCGGCATGCTGTCGGCGGTCAAGCGGGGCTCAGCCTTCGATCGCCTGGCCATGGGCTTCGTGCTGCTGGGGCAGTCAGTGCCGACGTTTTGGTTGGGCATGCTGCTGATCCTCGTGTTCGCGGTGCACTTCCGGCTGCTGCCCGTATCGGGGCGAGGCAGCGTCGCACAGTTGATCCTGCCGAGCGTTTCGCTGGCCATGTTCCTGTTGGCGCTTCTGGCGCGGCTCACGAGGTCCGGCATGCTCGACGTGCTGTCGCAAGACTATGTCCGGACGGCTCGCGCCAAGGGCCTGGCAGGCCGCACCGTGGTGGCAAGGCACGCCTTCCGCAATGCGCTCAATCCCATCGTCACCGTCCTCGGCTTGCAGCTCGGCGGACTCCTGGGGGGGGCCATCCTGACCGAGACCGTATTCGCCTGGCCGGGTGTGGGCACGCTGATGCTGGACTCGATCCTCAAACGTGACTACCCGGTGGTGCTGGCTGGGCTGGTCGTGGTGGCGGTTGGCTTCGTGCTCATCAATCTGACGATTGACGTGCTGTACCGCTACCTCGACAAGCGGGTGGAGCTGGCATGATGAGTGCCCTCACCCTAACCCTCGCCCGCCGAAGCGGGCGAGGGGACTCTAAGGAAGCGGAGCCGCGGCGCTTTGAGACGCTGCGGCGGCTGGCGCGGACCAGCAGCGGAGCCGTGGGGTTCGCCTTGCTGGCGCTGGTGGTGCTGGTCGCCTTAGCCGCCCCCATCCTTGCGCCGGCCGGGCCTGATGCGCAGCATCTTGGCGACGGCTTGAAGCCGCCAGCCTGGATCGTGGGTGGGAGCACAGTCCACCCCATCGGTACCGACTCGCTGGGGCGCGACACGCTCACGCGAGTCATTTGGGCGGCTAGGACCTCGCTGGCCATTGCCGGCGTCAGTGTCCTGGTCGCGCTGGTAGTGGGCGTGGCGGTGGGACTGATCTCCGGCTACTATGGCGGCGGCTTGGACGCAGCGCTGATGCGTATCGTGGACATCCAGCTGTCGTTTCCGTACTTGCTGCTGGCCATCGCCGTCATGGCGCTGCTCAAGCCGAGCCTGCTGAACCTGGTGATCGTGCTGGCGCTGCGCAGCTGGGTGGTCTACGCCAGGACGGTGCGCGGCGCGGTGCTCAGCCTCAAAGCGCGCGAGTTCGTCGAGGCGGCGCGCTCGCTGGGCGCGCGGAACGCTCGCATCATCGTCCACCACCTGGCGCCGAACGTAATGGCGCCGATCTTCGTCATCAGCAGCTTCCAGTTCGCCGAGCTGATCATCGCCGAGTCCTCGCTCAGCTTCCTCGGGTTGGGTGTGCAGCCACCCACGCCCAGCTGGGGCGCCATGCTCAGCCAAGGTCGCGAGTACCTGTCCACGGCCTGGTGGCTGGGCCTGTTCCCGGGCATTGCGCTGGTCATCACCGTGTTAGCCACGAATTTGTTCGGCGACGGGCTGCGAGATGCGCTCGACCCCAGGTTGCAGGTGTAAGCGATGCGGCTCGATATCGGCTCTTTCCAGGTCCGGGAGGTTGCCTTTGGCTCGCGAACAGCGCTCGACGGGCACACGCTGACGGTCGACCGCGACGAGATCCGCCAGCTGGTGCTGGAGGATTCCCATTTTGCCGCTGTGCAAGTACACCTGGCGCAGCCCGGCGACTCGGTGCGCATCGTCAACGGCCTGGACGTCGTGGAGCCGCGCTGGAAGGTAGCTGGCCCGGGTGGAGTGTTCCCCGGCTTCGTCTCAGATGTGACACTGGTGGGCAGCGGCAGGACACACCGGCTGGCTGGCGTGGCCGTGGTCGAGGTCAGCTCTCCGGTGCCAGGCGAGCAGACCCATTTCCGCGAGCAAGTGCTGGATATGTCCGGCCCAGGCGCCGACTTCAGTCCGTTTGGCCGTACACACAACGTGGTGCTGGAGTTCGAGCCGAACCCGGCCTTTTTCCCCGCCGGCTCGGAGAACGTCAAAGACGTGCTGGGCGGCGGCGCGGCGGCCATCGACTACAACCGGGCCATCACCGCCGCGAGCCTCAAAGTGGCTGCGCATTTGGGGCGCGTCTCAATCAGCCTGGAGCCGGACGAGGTGGAGACGTTCGAGCTGGCGAAATGCCATCCGGACTTGCCGCGGACGGTGTGCCTGCACCACACCCAACACCCGTTCCTGTATGGGCTTCGCGCGCCACTGCCATTTGGGACGGTGATCCACCCCAACGAGCTGTTCGACGGCGCGCTGGTCGGTTGGCGGCAAGCCTACCGCTGCACCTATTGGGACCAGAACCACGCGGTGCTCCAGGAGCTCTGTCGCCGCCATGGACGCGATCTGAACTTCCTGGGCTCCATCCTTTTCGGCGACGAGTCGCCCACGCGTGTGGAGAAGGAGCGCATCGGCACGGGCGCCGCCAAGCTGGCCAAGCTGCTCGGCGCCGAGGCCGCGATCGTGCTGGGCATCAACGGCAGCAACATGGCCATCGATACCATGATTGCCGTGCAGGAATGCGAAAAGGCCGGAATCAAGACGACCATGGTGTACCTCGACGTGGGGCTGGGTAACGACGACCCCGGCTTCATCCACGCCGTGCCCGAAGCCGACGCCATCGTTTGCGTCGGCACCCGTGACCGGCAGGTGACCTTGCCGCCCGTGGACGAGGTCATCGGTGGCCGGCTCATCACCACCGATGTCGATCCGCACGGAGAGCTGACGCTGCAGATGCGGTACATTCATACATCCTCCAGCAATCAGGGCTTCAGCCGGCAGACCACGCGTTTCCATTGACGGAAGGAGATTTGGGATGAGCGCCCTTCGAGTGGTCCATTACCTCAACCAGTTCTTCGCGGGCATCGGCGGCGAGACGCGGGCGGGGCTGCCGCCCGGCCGGAAGTCCGGCCCAGCCGGCCCGGGCTTGGCGCTACAGCAGGCACTCGGCGACCGCGCCCAAGTGGTCTCGACCGTTTACTGCGGCGACAACTACGCCAACGAATCCTCCGGCGCCATGGACGAGGTCATGCCGTTGGTCGCCAGCGAGGCTCCCGACATCTTGATTGCGGGGCCGGCATTCGCAGCTGGCCGTTACGGCTTAGCCTGCGGCGCCGTGTGCGCCCACGCCCAGGAGACGTTGGGCATCACGGCTGTATCGGGCATGCACCCGGGGAACCCTGGCGCCGACATGTACCGGACCAAGGTGTACCTGGCCAGCACGCGGGACACGGCGCTGGGCATGCGCGACGCGCTGGAGCGGATGGCGTCTCTGGCGTTGAGGCTGCACGCGGGCGAGGAGCTTGGCCCACCGGCAGAGGAGGGATACATCCCCACCGGCCGGCGCGTCCACCAGGTTTCGGAGCGGACGGCTGCGGAGCGGGCGGTGGACATGCTGCTGCGGAAGGTGGCGGGACAGCCGTACGCCACCGAATGGACGGTGCCAACGTACAGCCTGATCGAGCCGGCGCCGCCCATTCCGGATGTGGCCCAGGCCAAGATCGCGATGATTACCACCGGCGGCGTCGTGCCCCGCGGTAATCCCGACCGGTTGGAATCGGCTTACGCCAGCAAGTGGCTGCGCTATTCCATTGCCGGGTTGGAGCGCTTTCAGCCGGCGGACTGGCAGTCCGTGCACGGTGGCTTCGACACGACCAACGTGAACGAGGACCCCGACCGCATGGCTCCCCTGGACAGCTTGCGGGAGCTGGAGCAGCAGGGAGCTTTTCGCCAGCTTCACGACGAGCTGTACACGACCGTCGGCAATACCTCAGCGATTCCCACCATGCGCCGCTTCGCGCGGGAGATGTCGCGCGAGCTGCACGGCGCGGGCGTCGAAGGCGTGATCCTGACCGGGGCCTGAGGGTCGTGCAGTCGCGGCGGCGCCGCGCTCGCCAAGGAGCTGGAGTCCAGCGGGATACCAGTCGCCTACATCACCGCGCTGGACAACGTGGCGCTGGCCGTCGGCGCCAATCGCATCATCCGCGGCAAGGCCATCGTCAACGTCACCGGCGACCCAAGTCTGCGCCGGGATGACGAGCGCGCCTTCCGCAAGGCTCTGGTGGCCAAGGCGCTGAACGCGCTGGCCACCCCCGTGACCGGCCCAACGATTCTGGATTGAGGAGAAGAACTATGCCGTCATTTCGTCGACTGCCAACGCTTGCCCTGACCGCCGTCCTGCTGGCGGCGTGTGGCGGCGCCCAGCCAGCAGCCAGCGGTGGTTCGGCCAGCCCCGCCTCGAAGCCGGCCGGCAGCCAATGGACAGTGGCCCTGACCGAGGAGGCCACCAGCCTCGACCCCGGCACGAGCGACACGACCAATGGCACGAACGAGGTCCAGCGGCACATCTTCGAGGCGCTCGTTACCTACGAGGGCCAGCCGTTCAAGCTCACGCCGCGCCTGGCCGAGTCTTGGACGACCAACGGCAACGTATGGGACTTCAAGCTGCGCAGCGGTGTCAAGTTCCAGAACGGCGACGACTTCACCTCAGCCGACGCCGAGTACTCGCTCAAGCTGGACCTGGATGCCAAGTCGGCCCACAACATCTACACACAGGGCATCACCAACGTGCAGGCGGTGGACCCTCTGACCCTGCGCATTACCACCGACGGGCCTCGCCCAGGGCTGGCGGCCAACCTGGCGCAGCTCTACATCCTGCCGAAGAGTGCGCGAGACAAGGCCGGACTGGAGGCGTTCGCGGCCAAACCGATCGGCACCGGCCCGTACAAGCTGACGGAGTTCACGCGGGGACAGCGCATTGTGCTGGACGCGAACCCGACCTACTGGCGCGGCACGGTGCAGCCCCAGCGGCTGACCATTCGCCAGATCGGCGATCCGGCTACGCGCGTGGCCGAGCTCAAGAGCGGAGGGGCGCAGATCGTCGAGGCGCCGCCATTGCCGCAGCTGCCGGAGCTATCGACGGGCAATACCGAAGTGGCCTCGTTGAAGGGCGCCCGGACCATCATCTACGCCTTCAACACCACCAAGAAGCCATTCTCGGACGTGAAGGTGCGGCAGGCGGTCAACTACGCCGTCAACCGTGACGCCATCCTCAAAGACGTGCTCGAGGGCCACGGCGAGCTGCTGCACGGCGCATTCGGCTCGACCTGGCCGGGGTATGACCCCAACCTGAAGCCCTACGCCTACGATCCGGCCAAGGCCAAGCAGCTGCTGGCCGACGCTGGCTACAGCGGCGGCTTCGAGACGACCTGGACCATCACCAGCGGCACCTTCCTCAAGGACCGCGAGATCGCCGAGGCCGTAGCCAGCGAGCTGAACGACGTGGGCATCAAGGTGCGGCTGCAGCCGACCGAGCGCGCCAAGCTGCAATCGGACTGGCTGGCGGGCACGTTCGAGGGCATGACGTCAGTCGCCTGGGGCGCCACGGCCGACCCGGACGCGATGCTGGCTTGGTCGCTGTACCAGCGCAAAGGGCATGCGCCCGATGGGAAGCTCAACAGCCTGATCGACGACAGCCGCCGGACCGTCGACCCCCAGGAGCGGGTGAAGGTGCTGCAGCAGCTGGGCCGCTACGTCCACGACGACGCCTACTGGCTTTTCATCCACGCTCAGGACGAGTTCTACGCCAAGCGCAGGGACGTGCCCTGGCAGCCCGTGCCGGAAGGCCAGAGCTTTGCCAACGTAGAGCTGTACGTCCTAACGCCGAAGATCTAGATAGAGCGGGACTATTCGCTCTATCTACGACGTGGCGACGGAGACGGCGCCGTTGGGTTTGGGGCCGAAGCGATTGTCGCCAGGCGTGCCATCGAGGCAGAAGATCACGATCAACGCGATCCCGCCGAAGACGGGAATCAGCCCGATGAGCAACATCCAGCCGCTCATGTCGCGATCGTGCAGCCGTCGAGCCCCCACCGCCAGGTTTGGCAAGAGAACCGCAAGTGAGTAGAGAGTGCCCAGGAACGCTAAGTGGATGAGTCCCCCGACAATATTCAAAACGATTGTGACGATGATGTTGAAGAGTACGAACATCCAGAGCTCTTTGCGGCCGGCGCGGCCGTTGAAGTCGGCGTATCTCTTCAACACTTCCAGGTAAAAGTCCACGTTGTCCTCCGAATTTAAGTTGCGATGAGCTTACCCGGTTGGGCTTCTGCTTGCCAGGTGGTTGGGACTTTCTTCCGAACCGCTCCTTTGCCAAATGCGCCCGCTCAGGAGGCGAGCCGAAGCCCAGGCACGACGTCCAGGTCGAACCCGGCGACGTCGCCGCGCATCAGGTGGAAGTAACCGGCCGCGGCGGACATAGCGGCGTTGTCGGTACACAGCCACAGTCGGGGACAGTGGAACGGCAAGCTGACCACCCGCTGCAGCGCCTCGCGCAGCGGCTTGTTGGCGGCGACGCCGCCGGCCAAGGCTACCGACCGGACGCCCAGCTCCTCGGCCGCGGCCACAGTCTTGCCCACCAGCACCTCGACCACCGAGCGTTGGAACTCGGCCGCCACCGCCGCGGTCCATGCGTCACTTTCCTCGTGTGGCGAGCTGACCAGCCGGAGCACGGCCGTCTTCAGGCCGCTGAAGCTGAAGTCATGCGTGCCCGGCAGCCAGGCCCGGGGCAGGCGTATCTGTTCCTCGCCCACCGCGGTGGGCGAGGCTGGGTGATGGCACCCCTCGGCCGCTTTCTGGATGGCCGGCCCGCCGGGGTAGCCCAAGCCGAGTAGGCGCGCGGTCTTGTCGAACGCCTCGCCGGCGGCGTCGTCGCGCGTTTGGCCGATCAGTTGGTAGTCGCCATGGTCGTGCATCAACACCAGCTCGGAGTGCCCGCCGGAAACGATGAGCGCCAGCAGCGGAAACTCCGGCGGCTCGCCGGGGTTTGCCTCGTCGTACACCCAGTTGGCGTAGATGTGCCCCTCGAGGTGGTTGATGCCAAGCAAGGGCAAGTCGCGCCCCAGCGCCAGCGCCTTGCAGATGTTGACGCCCACCAGCAGCGAGCCAGCCAAACCTGGGCCGTGGACGCTGGCGATGGCGTCGATGGCGGACCAACCGCCAGCCTGCTCGACGGCTTCCTTGACCACCGGCACAATCGTCAGCAGGTGCTCGCGCGAGGCCACCTCGGGCACGATCCCGCCGTAGCGGCGATGGATCGCCTCCTGTGTGGAGGTGACGTTGCTGACGACAAAGCGGCCATCGCGGACGACCGCGGCCGAAGTCTCGTCGCAGGACGTCTCGACGGCCACGATGTTTGGCACGACGCAAGTTTGTCATGCCGAGCGTCGAGCGAAGCATCCGTGGGCCAGCCGTCGGAGCGGGTCCTTCGCTTCGCTCAAAATGACAGAGGCTGCCTACTCCAGCTTGCGCAGGAGGCTGTTCTTCAGCAGCTTGTAGTTGTTCAGGAACACCGGCGCATGGATGTTCTCGGCGGTCATTATCAGCGCGTCCTCGTTGTTGTCGCTGTAATAGCGGCGGCGCAAGCCGGACTGCTTGAAGCCGTACTTGAGGTACAGGTTCTGGGCAACGGTATTGGAGACGCGCACTTCCAGGGTTATGATGCGGGCGCTGACCTCCAGCGCGGTATCCACCAGGCCGCACAAGACCAGCTCGCCCAGCCCTTTGCCGCGAGACTCAGGCCGGACCGCGATGGTGGTGATGTGGGCCTCGTCGACCATGAGCCACAGGCCGGCGTAGCCGTAGAGGGTGGGTGGGCCCTGCCGAGGCGCGAGCGACGGCGACGAGCTTAGCGACTTCAGGAACCCGAGCAGGCCTCGGTGCTCGTCCTGTTTGGGCGCTGGGGCAGGAGGCGGCCTGCCCGGTTCCTGCCGCCGGACCACGATGTAGTGCGCGGTGCGGTTGTCCTGCAATTCGCGCTTGTAGGCGTTCGGCGGCCAGGGCAGGCTGAAGCTCTGCCGCTCGATCTCGATCACCTCCTGGATGTCGGCCACGCTCATGCGGTCGACGTAGAAGGTGGACGAGGTGGTGGCCATCTTAGGCGGCCTGCATGTGGGCTTTCTTGCGGCTCTCGGTGATGTGCGGCGGCCGGACGTAGATGGGCTCGATCTTGGCCACGTCCAGTGTGCGCCCTTCCCGCAGACGCTGCCAGCCGAGCTCCGCCAGCACGCCGGCATGCCGTACACGGTCGGGGGCGGCGCCGTCCACGAGCTCGATCTCGGAGGCTGACCCCGCCCCGCTCCAGGTTCCCTCACCCTGGCCCTCTCCCGGTCCTACGCGGACGGCGAAAGCGGCGGGAGAGGGGAGTTTCCAGCGGTAGATGTGGCCTTGGCCGGCGTTCATGGTCACCTCGTCGAGGCCGTATTCGGCGGCCAGCAGCTCCAGGGTGGATGCGCCGAGCAGCGGCAGGCCGCGGGCGATGGCCAGGCCTTTGGCCGTGCTCAAGCCGACACGCAGGCCATTAAAGGAACCCGGGCCGAGGGCTACCGCGATACCAGTCAGGCTGTCGATGGTGGCCTGCGCGCCGGCAAGCAGAGCCTGCACATGAGGCAGAAGAGTGCGGGTGTGGTCCTGGTACGCCAGCCAGGTGTGCTCTCCCAACAGGCGCTGCCCGTCGTGCAGGGCGACGCTGGCGTAGTGGGTAGCGGTGTCGAGAGCTAGGAGCATCGGACAGCGCTCAGAAGCTCGAGGTGGCGCCGTCCGGCGGCGGTCAATTGGAGGACGCGCCTGGTCTCGGATTCGATGCTGAATTCTAGCAACAGGTGCTCCGTGGGCAGGAACTCGCTCGCTCGGTTGGCCCACTCGACCACTGATACGCCTGTGCCGTACAGGAACTCCTGCCACTCATGCGAGACTGTCTCCTCGATGTTGCCCAGGCGGTAGAGGTCGTAGTGGTACAGCGTCAGCCGGCCGTGGTACTCGTGCAGCAGCACAAACGTGGGACTGTTGACGGTCTCCTCGACGCTCAAGCCGTCGCCCAGACCTTGGCTGAAGACGGTTTTGCCCGCCCCCAGTTCGCCCACCAGCAGGAGTACGTCGCCCGCCTGCGCAACGGCGCCGATCTTCCGGCCGATAGCTCGGGTTTCCTCGGGCGATCTGGTGTGGCAGACTACTGTCCCCTCTCCCGCTGCCGGGAGAGGGTGAGGGTGAGAGTGGCTGTCCGTGCTACGCATTGGTTCCCTCACCCCAGCCCTCGTCCGCCGCGGCGGGAGAGGGAGCAAAGGCATCGTAGCCGCGGCTGGCGTAGTCGAGCTTGGCGCCGGTGCTGTCCAGCACGTGCACGCCGCTGCCTTCGACGATCTCGCCGATCACCGTTAAACCCAGCTGCTCCAGCACGTCCTTTGGGCCGCAGACCAGCAATTCGTAGTCCTCGCCGCCTGTGAGGGCCAGCTCCAAGGCATCGTCCGGCAGCAATTGCCGGACGGCTGGAGCAATGGGGATGCGCTCGGCGGCAAGGCGAGCGCCCGCGGAGCTGGCGGCGCACAGCTTGGCCAGGTCGGCGAGCAGGCCGTCGCTGACGTCCATGGCGCAGTGGACGCCGGCTCGCAGCAGCTGTTGGCCAAGAGTCACCCGCGGCTGGGGGTGGAGGTGGGCGGCGCGAAAGGCCGCCTCCTGGCGCCGCAAATAGGCGCCCGAGGCGCCGAGCGGGCCGCTGACGCCGACCGCGTCGCCGGGCCGGGCGCGATCGCGGCGCAGCACCTCTCCGGTCTCGTCTAAGGTCTCCCCGTAGAGGGCGACGTTGACCACTGCCGCTCGAGGCGAGGCGACGGTGTCGCCGCCCAGGATGGCGAGGCCGTACTCGGCCGCGCAGTCAGCCAGGCCGCCATAGAGCTCGAGCACCTGGTCCGTGCCCATTTCCGGTGACAGCCCGGCGGAAACGAATGCCGCTCTGGGCTGGCCGCCCATGGCGGCCACGTCGCTGACGTTGACGGCCATCGCCTTCCAGCCCACCTCGTACCAGCTGCACCAGCGCAAGGAGAAGTGCACTTCTTCGATGAGGAGGTCAGTTGTTTCGATGGCCGAGCGGCCTTTGGTCGGGCGCCACACCGCGGCGTCGTCGCCGATGCCGATCTCCGGCCGCGGCGAGCCTTCGGCCGTATGAGCCGCCAAAACCTGCCGGAACAGCTCAATCGCGCCGAACTCGCCCATGTGAGCCAGGTCCACGTTGTTCGCCGTTTACCTCACTCCGCATCCTAGCAGGCAGTGTCCGCGAACTGGAGGGTCAGCACCCTCTGCCGCCTGCCCGGTGGCGTGCTAATGTCCAGATTACGCTCATGCCAGCGCTCTCGCTCGCTATGCCAGCCCACAATGAGGCCGAGAACATCGTCGACGTCCTCAACGAGGCAGTGGCCGTGCTCGAGAGTATCGAGCCCGACTATGAGATCGTCGTGGTGGACGACGGCAGCAAGGACAACACGGCTGACCTGGTACACGAGTTCGCCGAAACGCACGAGCGGGTGCGCCTGGTGCGCCACCTGGTCAACCAGGGCTACGGCGCGGCGGTGTGGACCGGGCTTACGTCCTCCACCGGCGAGCGACGCATGTTCACCGACTCCGACGGGCAGTTCAAGCTGGACGAGCTGCGGCTGCTGCTGGCCGAGATGCCGGCCGACTTCGTCGCCGGCTACCGCAAGGTGCGGCAGGACCCGCTGATGCGCAAGCTGAACGGCTGGGGCTGGACCTCGCTGGTGAACCTGCTGTTTGGCTACGCGGCGCGCGACGTGGATTGCGCCTTCAAGTTGATGCGCCGGGAGGTCATCGAGTCGCTGCCGGTCCAGTCACGCGGGGCGACCTTCAGCGCCGAGCTGTTGGTCCGGGCGCGGCGCGCAGGCTTCGTGTTCCGGGAGGTGGGCGTGACCCATCTGCCGCGCACCAAAGGCTCGCCGTCGGGCGCCAAGCTGAAGGTGATCCTGCGAGCCTTCAAAGAGCTGCTGCTCCTATGGAAGGACCTGCGCGTCCATCCGCAAGCCCCCACTTGTTCCTCTCCTACCGCGGTGGGAGAGGCTAGGTGAGGGCGCTCACCCGCTCCCTCAGCGCGCGCTCACGGCTGAGCTGGGCTCCCTCACCCTAGCCCTCTCCCGCCGCGGCGGGAGAGGGGACAAGCTGCGTCGATTCGACTTCTTCCGTGATGGTCACGCCTTGGCCTTTGGCGAAGGTCACTTGGCCGTCGTGGACGTCCACGACGACGGTGTCGCCTTCGCTGAAGGCGCCCTCCAGCACCTTCATGGCCAGCGGGTCCAGGACGCGCTTCTGGATAGTTCGCTTGAGCGGGCGAGCGCCGTACACCGGGTCATAGCCCTCTTCGGCCAGCAGGGCCTTCGCCTTTTCGGACAGGTTGAGTGTGATCTTCCGCTCGGCCAAGCGTTTGACGATGATCGCCAGCTGGATGTCGATGATCGCTTCGATCTGATCTCGGCCCAGGCTGTGGAAGATGATCGTTTCGTCGATGCGGTTCAAGAACTCGGGCCGGAACTGCTGCCGCAGCGCGTCCATGACGCGCTCTCGAAGCACCTCCTCATTCGTGCCGCCCAGCTCGTGGATGTAGGTGCTGCCAACGTTGCTGGTCATGATCAGCAACGTGTTCTTGAAGTCCACGGTGCGGCCCTGGCCATCGGTCAGCCGGCCGTCGTCCAGGATTTGGAGCAGTACGTTGAATACGTCGCCATGGGCTTTCTCGATCTCGTCCAGGAGGATGACCGAGTAGGGCCGGCGCCGGATTGCCTCCGTGAGCTGGCCGCCTTCCTCGTAGCCGACGTAGCCGGGAGGCGCCCCCAGCAGACGAGCCACCGTGTGCCGTTCCATGTATTCCGACATGTCGATGCGGATCATGGCCTGCTCGTTGTCGAACAGGAACTCGGCCAGCGCTCGGGCCAGCTCGGTCTTGCCGACCCCGGTCGGGCCCATGAAGATGAAGCTGCCGATGGGCCTGTTGGGGTCGTGCAGGCCGACTCGCGCCCGGCGGACGGCGTTGGAAACCGCTGTTACGGCCTCTTCCTGGCCGACCACCCGCTCGCGCAGCCGGTCCTCCATGGTGACCAGCTTCTGGACCTCGCCCTCCAGCATCTTGGAGACGGGGATGCCGGTCCACTTCGACACAATCTCGGCCACGTCCTCTTCGTCGACCTCTTCCTTGAGCATCTTCTGGGTCTTCTGGAGGTCGGCGAGCTTCTGTTCCTGCTCTCGCTGCTCGGCGTCCAGGCTGGTCATGGTGCCGTACTTGAGCTCGGCAGCCCGGCCGAAGTCGGAGTTGCGCTCCGCGCGCTCGATGTCCGTGCGGGTCTGCTCGATCTGCTCCTTGACGGAGCGGATCTTCTGGATGGCTTCCTTCTCCATGCTCCAATGGACGCGCATTGCCGAGCCCTGCTCTTTGAGAGAACCGAGCTCCTGCTCCAGGCGCTCCAGGCGAGACTTCGAGCCCGGATCCTCTTCCTTGCTCAAGGCCTGGCGCTCGACTTCGAGCTGCCGGATCTTGCGTTCGACTTCGTCCAGCTGGACCGGCATGGAGTCGATCTCCATGCGCAGCTTGGAGCCGGCCTCATCGATCAGGTCGATGGCTTTGTCGGGCAGGAAGCGATCGGTGATGTAGCGGTTGGAGAGCATCGCCGCGGCCACCAACGCCGCGTCCTTGATCTTGATGCCGTGGTGGACCTCATAGCGCTCCTTGAGGCCGCGCAAAATCGAGATGGTGTCCTCGACGCTTGGCTGGAGGACCATAACCGGCTGGAAACGGCGCTCGAGAGCGGCGTCCTTCTCGATGTGCTCGCGGTACTCGTCCAGCGTGGTGGCGCCGACGGCGTGCAGCTCGCCGCGGGCCAGCATGGGCTTGAGCATGCTGCTGGCATCCATCGCGCCCTCGGCCGCGCCCGCGCCGACGACGGTGTGCAGCTCGTCGATGAACAGGATGATGCGGCCGTCGGAGCTGGTGACCTCCTTGAGGACGGCTTTGAGGCGCTCCTCGAACTCGCCGCGATACTTGGCGCCGGCCACCAGGGAGCCCAGGTCCAGCGTGATGATGCGTTTTTCCTTCAGCCCCTCCGGCACGTCGCCGTTCACGATGCGCTGCGCCAGGCCCTCGGCGATGGCTGTCTTGCCGACGCCCGGCTCGCCGATGAGCACCGGATTGTTCTTGGTGCGCCGGCCGAGGATCTGGACGACCCGCCGGATTTCCTCGTCGCGGCCGATAACGGGATCGGTCTTGCCTTTGCGGGCCAGGTCGGTAAGGTCGCGGCCGTACTTCTCCAGGGCCTGGTACTTGCCTTCGGGGTTGGGATCGGTCACGCGCTGGTTGCCGCGCACAGCGGTCAGGGCTTCGAGGATTCTCTCGCGAGTCATGTCCTGGCCGCGCAGCAGCCGTCCCGCCGGACCATCGGTCTGCGGGTCGGCGATGGCCAGGAACAGGTGCTCGGTCGAGAGGAACTCGTCCTTGAGGTTCTTGGCGACGCCCTGGGCCAGGTCGATGACCTTGCGAAGCGCTGGCGCCATAGACACCTGGCTGGTGCCATACGCCTTGGGCAGGCGCTCGACCTCGTCGAGGGCCTGCTTGGCCAGCTCGTCGGAGCTGTGGCCCATCTTCTGGACCAGTTGCGGAACCACGCCGTCGGCCTGGCTCAGCAGGGCCACGAGGAGGTGCTCGACGTCGACCGTGGCGTTGTTGTGCTGCTCGGCGAGCGGCTGCGCCTCGACGATGGCGTCCTGCGCCTTCTCCGTATATTTCAGATTCTGCATTGAACTAGTATGAAAGTTGAGTGCTGGTGTGTCAAGTCTTGCTGGTGTGTCAAGTCTATGTGGAGAGTCTGTGCCGCGTTACCGGCAGCGTCAACGCCAAGCCGGCGGCCAGGAGCGGCAACAGGGCCAACCCGGTGAGCGCGGTGTGGACGCCGTAGCTGTCGGCAGCGAGGCCAAGCAGCGGCACCATCAAGCCGCCGATGGTCATGGCCAATCCCAGGGTCACACCGGAGGCGGTGCCCAGGTGGTTGGGCAGGTATTCCTGCCCCATGACCACCATCACACTGTTGGATGCGTACAGGGTCAGCGCTACGGGAACCAGCAGGATGAGGGCCAGCGGCCCCGAGCCCGCCAGCAGCAGCAGCAGCATCGCCGGGCACAGCAAGCCCAGGCTGACGCGCACGACGTTGCCGCGGCCAAATCGATCCGCCAGGCGGCCGCCGGCAAGCGTCCCCGTTGCGCCGGCTACGCCGAACAGCGTCAGGGCCAGGCCTGCTTGAGCTTTGGATTGGTGCAGCACGGCGATCCAGTAGATGGGTATAAAGGTATTGAGGCCGAAAAAGACGATTGATCGGCACACGACTGTGGCCGTCAGCCTGGCGAATGGGCGCCACTGGTCGACTGCCGTTTCGCGCCCCGCGGCGCGCCGCGCGGTCACGGTCCGCCGCAGACTGGCGAAGCGCGGCGCGTGCCACAGCAGCGTCACGGCAGCCAGGCTGGAGGGAATGATGAGCAGGACCGTACCGCGCAGCCCGAAGGCCAGCAGCAGCGGCGTGGCCAGCAGCGGGCCGATAGCGAAGCCGATGTTCCCGCCCACCGAGAAGAAGCTGATACCGGTGGCGCGGCGGTTACCGGAGGCGTAGTTTGCCAGGCGCGTGGCTTCCGGATGGAAGGCCGCCACGCCGATGCCGCTCAGGCCGACCGCCAGCAGCGACAACAGATACGTGGGGGCGATGCCAGCCAGGGCGATACCTAGTCCGGCTACGAACACGCCGGCCCCTGCCAGCCAGGCTGCTGCCCGCCGATCGGCCAGATGACCGAACAGCGGTTGGACCACCGAGGAGGCGATGGTGCCGGCGAGAACTAATGCCGAAACTGCTGCGTACGACAGATGGCGCTCGGTCAGAAAGAAGGGAACCATGGCGGCGATGGCGCCCTGGTTGATGTCGTCGAACAGGTGCCCGGCGGTCAACACGCCGATAAGCCGGCGGTCGATGCCAGCGCCGATCAGCTGCTCAGGCGCCGGCACGATCCCTTCGACGGCCTGGTGGCGCGGTATCGAGCTGATCATCTACTGATGAGCATATAGGCAGCGCGTTCGCAGCACACATGCGTCGCATCGAGGGCGCTGCGCCTTGCAGACCTCACGTCCGTGCCGAATCAGGTTCATGTGGAAGGCGTAGTAGTCGTCCTCTGAAAGTGAGGATTCGAGGATGTCGCAGGTCTGGTCAGGCGACGTCTTGGCCGCCACCATGCCGGTCCGCAGCGCCACGCGATGGACGTGGGTGTCCACCGGGATCGCCGGCAGGTGGGCGCCGAACAGCAGCACGCAGGAGGCCGTCTTCTTGCCTACGCCAGGCAGCGTCAGCAGGAACTCGCGCTCGACCGGCTCCGGCAGCACCACCCGATCCGTGCCGTCCGTCAGAGCGCGCAAGATGGCCTGGATGCGTGGCGCCTTTACGGCAGCCAGGCCGCCGCATTTGATTGCTTCGAAGACTTCAGCTTGGGGGGCATCCCGTACCGCCTCCCAGGTGTCGAATGCTGCTTTCAGGCTGGCGAAGGCCCGGTCGCAGTTGATGTCTGACGTGTGTTGCGACAGGACCGTGGCGATGAGCTCGTCGAGCGGTCCCCCGCGAACTTCCCAGGCCGGTCTGCCGTAGGCCTCGACCAAGCGCTGGTGGACCCATCGAATCAGTGAGCGTGCCATTCTTTCGATATGCGCATTTTCCTGGATACGGCCGACATCGACGAGATTCGCGAGGTTGCGCGCTGGGGCATCCTCTCGGGCGTCACCACCAACCCCACATTGATGAGCAAGACCTCGGGCATGAGCCACGAGGACGTGATCAAGCACATCGCCGGCATCGTCGACGGGCCGATCTCGGCGGAGACGATTAGTCTCGACGCCAACGGCATGCTGGACGAGGGCCGGCGCTTCGCCAAGTGGCATCCGAATGTGGTCATCAAAGTGCCGTCGACCCCGGCCGGCTGGGAGGCGGTCAGCCGCTTCAAGCAGGAAGGCATCCGCTGCAACGTGACGCTCTGCTTCTCGGCCAACCAGGCGCTGTTCGCGGCGCTGGCTGGCGCGTACATCATCAGCCCCTTCGTGGGCCGGCTGGACGACGTGTCCGAGGATGGCATGCAGGTCGTCCGCGACACTGTCGAGATTTACCGCAAGCACAACCTGCCGACGTTGGTGCTGGCAGCCAGCATCCGCCACCCGCTGCATCTCATCGACGCGGCTAAGGCCGGCGCGGACATCGCCACTGTGCCCATCAAGGTGCTCCAGGCCGCGGCCAAACATCCGCTGACGGACAAGGGCATCGACAGCTTCCTCGAGGACTGGGAGAAGTTCCAAGCCGGCCAGCACCAAGCGCTGCCGGTGGGCGCGCGTTAGCTCCGGAGGATCCTCTCGATGTCGTCGACCGCCGCCTCGAGTTCCGCGTCGCGGTTATAGACCACGCAGTCGTACTCACCCGCGTGAGCCATCTCCGATTCGACCTTGTGCAGGCGGTCTAAGAGCTTCTCCTCCGAGACGCGCAGGCGCTCCCGCTCTCTCAACCGCCGTTCCAGGACCTGGTATGAGGGGGGCGCCAGGAAAATGCGGATAGTTCGCGGCATCTTGGCCTTGACCGTATCGGCACCCTGGACATCTACCTTGAGGAGCACGTCATCGCCGTGCGTCAGATGTGGCAGCACCTGCTCCTTGGGGGTGCCGTAGCGCTCGCCGTAGACGTCGGCGTGCTCCAGGAAGCCGTCCTCCGCCAGGAGGCGGTCGAACTCGGGATGCGACAGGAAAATGTAGTCGACACCGGCCACTTCCTCGTCGCGGATGGGTCTGGTGGTGGCTGTGACCGCGTAGTGCATCGGAAAGCCGCGAGCTTTCAGCGACTTGATGACCGCGTCTTTGCCCACGCCTGAGGGGCCCGACAAGATGAACAGCCGGCCCTCAGGCATGCATCACGTCAACCCGTGGCTCCGGCGTAATGATGGAGGGCCATGCGGGTGCGTAGGTTGGATGGTAGGACGTGCATGGCATCGCGATATTTTGCCACGGTCCGCCGGGCCAAGAAGACACCATTTTCCTGCAGGCGCTGCGCGATCTCCTGGTCACTCAGCGGATGGAGGTGATCCTCATGCTCAATTATCTCCCGGATCGCGTCCTTGATAGCGAGCGAGCCGTCAAACAGGTCGTCGAAGCTGATGACCCGGCGGTTCGGCAGCAGGATGAATTTATTGGCGGTGGCGCGGCTGACTGTGGACTCGTGCAGGTCAACCCGAAAGGCGACCTCCGATCGTGTGAGTGGCTTGAGGTGGCGAACCCCCTGGTCCAGGAACTCGCGCTGACAATCGACCAGGCATTCGGTGATTTGTCGCAGCGTGCTCCAGCGCTGCTGGATGCAGTCGATGAAGAACTTTGCTCGGCTGGCGCATTTCCTTACGAAGTCGCGGTCGTCCGACGAGAGATCGGTTCCGTCCCGGATGAGCTGGGGGTAGAACTCGTTGATCCGCAGCTGGTAGCGTTCGGCCTCCAGCACGTCTACGACGTAGTCGCTCTCCGTTGGCCGAATGGCCACGTCCGGCCGGATGTAACCGGCGCGGCTCACGGTCACTCGCTGGCCATCGCGCCAGAAGCTCCAGGCCGGGAAAGGCGTCAGGTTGTTCTTGATGAAGTCCCAGGCGGCGATCACCTGGTCGAGCTTGAGGTGCAGCCGTGAACCGATCTGGTCGAACTTGTGCTCGCCCAGCTCCTCGAAACAGCCGGTCAGGATGCGCTTAACCGTCTGATCACCTTTGCCGTCCTCTTCGAGCTGCCGCAGCTGGATCAGGAGACACTCTTGGGCCGATCTGGCCCCGACTCCCACCGGGTCCTGGCGCTGCAGCGCCGCTACGACCTCTCTTACTTGCCCGATGTCGACGCCGCAGGCCGCGGCGACTTCGTCATCGCTGACTGTCAGATAACCGAACTCGTCCAGGCTGCCAACAAGGTAGTCGGCGATGGGGAAGTCTTCGCGCGGCAGGACGTTGTACAGCGCCGACGTGAGGTAGTCCGACAGGCTGACGTCGGAGGCGACGAAGGAGATGGGGTCGTATTCCTCTTCGCCGTCCATGTTGTTGCGCTGCCGCTCCCGCGTTTCGACGTAGGCGGCGGCATCATAGTCGGCATCGGCGGTTGGCGTGTCGTTCTCAGCCTGGCCGGGGTAGCAGTCCGCGCAACGGCCATCCTCTAATGGCGCACCGCAGATGGGACAAAGGGCGGCTTCATCAATCTCGAGCGCCGGATTGTCCGTCATTTCTTGGCGGATCGTCTGTGACAGCTCCTCGGCCGAAAGCTGAAGGATTTTCAGCGAGGTGATCAGCTTGGCGCTGATGTTGACGCTGAGCTGAGGAAGAAGAGACTGCTCGAGTTCCATATTCTACGCCCGGCCCAGCGGCAGCCGCGTGTGCTCGGTGTGCCCTCGTTGGATCGTACGTTTGCGCAAGTACGTGCCAGTTTAGCGGAGGAAGGGAAGGCTGGCCAGCACTTGATCGATGGGCGCCTGAACCAGCCGCGGGACACATCCGACGGCGATCAGGCCGACGCCGGCAGTGGCAAGGATCCACTTCGGCGCGGCCGGCTCTGCTGCCGGGTCCACAAAACCTCGTGCCCGGCGCCAGAACACCGCGTACGTCACCTGGCCCAGACGCCACAGTCCGAACATGCCTGACGCGAGCAGGGTTGCCGTGGCCAACCCGCCAGCGGCCATAGCGGCCCGAAGCAATGCCGCGAGGCCCCAGAAGCTGCCCGCCGGAGGTAATCCCAGGCTGGCGAACGCGGCGGCTGACCAGGCGAAGGCGGCCAACGGCAGCACCTTGGCGAGCTCCCCGAGCTTGTCCAACTCGATTTCACCCGCTCGCTGCTGCGCTGCCCGCGAGGCCACGAGCAGGACCGGCTGACTGACACATCGGACGGTCAGCAGGACGAGTGCCCCGGTCCAGCCGCCGCGGCTCACAGAAGCGAGGCCGAAAGCCACCCAGCTTACCTCGCGCATGGCGTTGAAGGCCAGGATGCGGTTGAGCCTGCGCTGACCAAAGGCCAGCACTGAGGCCAGCAGCGCCCCGGCCAGCGCCCCGGCGACCAATACATTCGATACGTGCTGATCGGTCAACAGCGAAGGGCCGTTGCCGATGGTGCGTATGAGATACACGAAGGCCAGGCACTGCATCGGCCCGACCAGCGACACAGTGGCCAAAGTTGGCGCGGCGTCGAAGATGTCCGGGACGTGGAAGTAGAACGGCATAGCTCCGGCGGCCAGCCCGAAGCCGACGACGAATACCGCCGCTATGATGCGCGTGAGTTCCACGCGGTCCTGATTGAGGGCGTAGAACGTGGACAGCAGCAGCGCCATCACCAGGCAGGCGCCTGACAGGACCGTCAGCGTCAGGAACTTGAGGCTGGTGGCGACGTTCAGCAAGGGGTGGCCCGACAGCCCTTCATCGTGGACCAGCAATCCGGCCAGCACGATGAGGGCGCCGGCCTGCAGCAAGGCGATAGTTAGGAGGGCATTGGCCGACAGGACACCAGCGGTGGCGGCAGCGGTGGTGAGTGCCCCAATGGCTGGCTCGTAGCGGCCGCTGGGCAGGAACAGGGCCGTGGCAATGGCAATGGCCGCGCCGATCCACAGCGGCGGCAGTAATAGGTGGGCTACCTCGTCAAATGTCAGCCCGCCATGAAAACGGGGCAGGGGCTCGGGCTGAGCAAGCCCGGCGAGCGCCACCGAGGCCGCCAGCACCAGCACCACCGCCGCCAGCAGCGCCCAGCGCCCGCGCTGCAGACTGCTGGGGACCGCCGAACAGGCGACAAGCGCCAGGCTGAGGACGAGCCACAGCCCGATCGGACCGAGAGGCACGCCCCTAGATCCGAGCCGTCCGGCGGAGCGCCTCCATCGAGGTCGACCCGCGGCGCACTCGGATGCGCACCGGCTTGGCCCCGGCCATGACAAAGGGCGCTTTGTCCAGCAGGAGGTCCAGCCCGACGCCGTGGCCAAAGTGGGACAGCCGCATGCCGGCCACTGAAACGAGCAGCGACACGGCGATGGGCAGCAGCTGCACCACGAGCAGTGCGGGCCACCAATCAGCCAGCGAAGTGGCGACGATCAGCAGGTTGAGCCCGGTGGCGAACACCAACAACCCCAGCCCGACCTCCAGGATGTTGCCGGCCAGCACGATCATGAACAGCCCGGCCAGCCCCAGCCAGGCCCAGGCGAAGGTCACCGGTCCCGGCAGCCCAAACAGCGGATGGGCCCGTGAAAAGAGCGCCGCGCCCACGGCACCGACCGCGGCGACGATCGTCTCGAACAAGTACTCCCAAGCGGGCAGCCGGCCATGAACGACCAGCGGTTGCTGGGTCTCGGAGAAGATTTGGCCGCCGCACAGGTACATGACCGCCAGGGCGGTGGCGCCGCCGACGATCTGGCAGCCGGCGATGAGCGGACTGATCGCCAGCCCATCGATGATGGCCACCAGCAGGAGCAGCAGGCCAAGGCCGTATAAACACAGCCGCCACTGCCGGAGCACGCCCACGAACGCGGCGGCGGGCACCAGCAAAATGGCGGCGAGTGTCAGCACGATGGCTTAACGGATGATGACCAGGGCAGCGGCAAAGCCCAACATGATGGTGGCCATCAGGTAGTAACGATCCTCGACCGGCGCGAGCAGCCGGCCGAGGAGCTCGCCCACCGCAATCACCCGCAAAGGGTACTAGATCGGCTAGGCGTTGGAGGCCGCGGCGATGGCCGGGGCGACGATCGCGTAGCCGGTTTCGACACCGCGAATGTCGTCCTCGATTTGCCCGGCCACGTCCGCCGACCGGCGCAGGAAGTCGCGGGCGGCCTCACGGCCTTGGCCAAGCCGCAGGTCGTTGTAGCTGAGCCACGAGCCCGACTTGTCGACGATGCCCAGCTCCAGGCCGACATCGAGCAGGCCGCCCTCCTTGGAGATGCCCTCGTTGAAGATGATGTCGAACTCGGCCACCTTGAACGGCGGTGCAACTTTGTTCTTGACGACCTTAACCTTGACGTGGTTGCCGACGATGTCGGTGCCCACTTTGATCGAGTCCACGCGCCTGATGTCCAGCCGCACGGAGGCGTAGAACTTGAGGGCGCGCCCGCCGGGCGTCACCTCCGGGCTGCCGTACATCACGCCGATCTTCTCGCGCAGCTGGTTGATGAAGATGACCGACGTATTCGATTTGTTGATGGCGCCGGCCAGCTTGCGCAGGGCTTGGGACATGAGTCGCGCCTGCAAGCCGACGAAGGAGTCGCCCATCTCGCCCTCGATTTCGGCTTTGGGGACCAAGGCGGCCACCGAGTCGATGACTACGACGTCTACGCCGTTGCTGCGGACCAGCATGTCAGTGATTTCCAAAGCCTGCTCCCCGGTGTCTGGCTGGGAGATGAGCAGGTCGGTGACGTTGACGCCGCACTGGCTGGCGTAGGCCGGGTCGAGTGCGTGCTCGGCATCGATGATGGCCGCAATGCCGCCCGCCTTCTGAGCCTCGGCGATGATGTGCTGGGCCAGGGTGGTTTTGCCGGAGGACTCAGGGCCGTAGATCTCGGTGATGCGCCCGCGCGGCACGCCGCCGACGCCCAAGGCCATGTCCAGCGCGATGGATCCGGTGGAGATCACGCTGATGCTGTTGGAAATGGCGCCCTCGCCCAAGCGCATGATGGCGCCCTTGCCGAAGACCTTCTCGATATTGCTCACGGCCATCTCGACAGCCCGTGCCCGGATGCTTTCCGCCTCTGCCATGGTCTTGCTCTCCTAAGTTCTGAGTTTAGAGTTCAGTGTTCTGAGTTGGCGTCAGGATACTGCTCAGATGAGCAGTTGTCAACAGGCAGATTCACGAG
>DAIUFO010000001.1:0-25458 GCA_036844545.1 Chloroflexota bacterium | reverse complement strand
AGTTGGCGTCAGGATACTGCTCAGATGAGCAGTTGTCAACAGGCAGATTCACGAGTGCAGATTCACGAGCTCAGAACTCAGAACTCCCTTATACTGCCCGGGTGGAGGCGGAGCGCACTGTCGCGTCGCGGGAGGTGTACAAAGGGCGGCTGATCAGTTTGCGCATCGACGAGGTCGAGCTGGCCAACGGCCATCGTTCTACGCGCGAGATCGTAGAGCATCCTGGCGCTGTCGCGATCCTGGCTTTCACTGACGACCACCAACTGGTTTTTGTCCGACAGTACCGAAAAGCCGCGGAACGCTTGACTCTGGAGATTCCAGCGGGCACCCTAGGGGCGGGGGAGGAACCTTACGCCTGCGCGGTGAGGGAGCTCAAGGAGGAAACCGGCTTTGTGGCCCAAACGTTTGCCAAGGTTTGCTCGTTCTACACAGCGATTGGATTTTGCACCGAGGTGCTGCACCTGTTCATGGCCGGGGGCTTGCAGGCAGGCGCTCAGGCCTACGAAGACGACGAGGACATCGAAGTCGTGACCATGCCGCTGGCCGCGGCGATGGAGCACGTCCGAGAAGGAGGCATCGCCGACGCGAAGACGGTGGCTGGCGTGTTCTGGGCCGGGCTGTACCAGGCTCGCGATCCACATGCACTCCGGTTGTGCCGGGAGTTGAGCGCATGAGAGACGCTATTGACGCTTTCACCGAGTTCGTGCGTGAGGAAAAAGGCTTCAGCGCCAACACCCTGGCGGCCTACCGCAACGACCTGAACCAATTTGTCGACTTTGTGGAATCAAGCGACGGCGAGCGCGAGCCGCCAGACCGCGCGACGATTGTCAGCTTCATGTCCCACCTGCACGAACGCGAATACGCGGCCGCGACCATTGCTCGCCGCATGGCCGCGGTCAAGTCGTTCTTTCACTATCTTCGGGAGCAGGGAACGATCAGTGACGATCCCACACACACGCTGCACGCGCCCAAGGTCGGGAAGTACGTGCCCAAGTCCATTTCCAAGGAAGAGATGGAGCGGCTGCTGCAGCAGCCCAAGGTGACCAGCGCCATGGGGAAACGAGACCGCGCCATGCTGGAGCTCATCTACGCGACGGGCATGCGTGTGACCGAGCTCGTTTCGTTGGACGTGTGCAACGTGGATCTCGACAGCGGTCAAGTCGTCTGCCGCGGCCGCGGATCGCATAACAGGATCATTCCGGCTTCCCGCGGCAGCCTGGCGGCTGTGGAGCTGTACGTCGAGAAGGGCCGGCCGACCCAGCTTCGCGGCCACGCCGACACCGATGCGCTGTTCCTGAACCATCACGGCGTGCGCATCACGCGCCAGGGGTTCTGGCTCATCATCAAGGGCTACGCCGGCCGTGCCGGCATTAAGTCGCCGATCACTCCGCATGTGCTCCGGCACTCGTTTGCCACCCACCGTTTGCGGGATGGGCAGGACCTCAAGTCCGTCCAGGAGCTGCTGGGCCATGCCAGCATCTCGACCACGCAGATTTACGCCGAAGCCGTCAGATAGCCAACGTCGCCCAAGCGGCTGCTGAGGCAGCCGCTCACATTCGAGCGCACAGCAGGCTTCAGCCCGAGATCGGGCTCATCCTTGGCTCGGGCCTGGGCGGGCTTGCCGCTCGCGTTCGGGAGCCGGCGGTTGTGCCCTACGGGGACATCCCTGGCTTCCCGTGTTCCCACGTGGCGGGGCACGCCAACGAGCTGGTCCTGGGGAAGCTGGGCGGCC
Organism: Chloroflexota bacterium; assembly: GCA_036844545.1. Taxonomy (GTDB): domain Bacteria; phylum Chloroflexota; class JAJPGV01; order JAJPGV01; family JAJPGV01; genus DATGVV01. The sequence goes on along the minus strand of DAIUFO010000001.1, from coordinate 23,726 downwards.
GGCCGGTGATGGCGATGCGCGGCCGCATCCACATGTACGAAGGCTATTCCGGCGCGGAGGTAGCGTTCCCGGTGCGCGTCATGCAAGCCCTGGGCGTCCGAGCGCTGGTGGTGAGTAACGCCGCCGGCGGTTTGAACCCGGACTTCCAGACCGGCGACCTGATGCTCATCCGCGACCATATCTTCCTGCCCGGGCTGGCCGGCCACAACCCGCTGCGTGGTCCCAATGAAGACTCGCTCGGGCCTCGCTTTCCCAATATGAGCGATGCCTACGATGCCAATCTACGATCGCTGGCGCAGCGTGCGGCCGGCCAGCGACTGCGCGAGGGGGTGTACATGATGGTGGCCGGGCCGAGCTACGAGACGCCGGCCGAGTACATGGCCCTGCGCGCCATGGGCGCCGACGCCGTCGGCATGTCGACCTGTCCTGAGGTCATTGTGGCCCGGCACATGGGTGTGCGGGTGCTGGGCATCAGCCTGATCACGAACGTGCTCACGGGCGTAGGGGTGAGCCACGAGGAAGTCTTGGCCGCGGCCGCCGCGGCGGCCGATCGCTTTTGCGACTTGGTGGAAGGCGTCCTCCGCGATTGGGAGAGTGGCTAGGGTACGAGCAGCGCGTTTTGCAGCGCGAAGCTGTTGCCTTGCTGCTGCTGCGCGAGCAATGAGAACCGCTGGAGCAGCAGCGAGCTCGCCAGATCGGTCGAGGCCTGCGCCACATTCGTGTCGGCCAGCAGCGAACGCGCCGAGGCCGCGTTCGACTGAGCGGAGCCGGCATTGTTGATTGAGTTCGTCAGTCGGTTTTCCTCGGCGCCGATGTTGCCCAGCTGCTCGCTGGTCCGCTGGATGGCCTGATCGGTCTGGCCGACAGCCTGCTCGGCTCCGGCGGCGGTCGTGAGGTTGAGGTTGGCAACGCCAAGCTGCTGCGTGTTGCTGGCATGCAGGCCGGCTGTCAGCGTCTGGCCGGCATTGGCGCCGATCTGGAACGTCTGGGGTCTGCTGGACGTCACCGTCACCTGGGTCGTTCCCGTGGCCGTGGAAGTGAACTGCAGGCCCGTGGCCGTGCCCGCGCCCCCGACGTTGAAGGTGTTGCCTTGGCCGGTTTGCGCCACACCGTTGACTGTCGCCCTGGCGTCGGTTCCCGAGCCGCTGGCGGCTGCCAGACCGAGGGTGTTGCTGACGTCCGACCCGCTGGCGCTGCTCACGGTCACCGTCTGGTTCGAGCCAGCTCCGTTGGTCGTCAGCTGCAGATGGCCGGCGTTGTTGACCGAGGCTGTCACGCCGGTGCCGGAGCCGTTGACTTGCTGGACGAACTGGCCCACTGTCTCGCCGGCTTGGGTGTTGAGCGTCGCCGAACCGTTTGGACCAATGATGGTTACCGAACCGTTGCCGCCGAAGCTGCTGCCGTTGATGGCGCCGGCGCCGGTTACCTGTCCGGACGTGGCCAGTGAGGTCACGTTGATGTTGGCCGTGCCGCTGGTCACGCCATTCATGCCGGTGACGTTCTCGGCCTGGGCGCCGCCGCCGGAGATGACGAGCCCGCCAGCCTGCCCGTTGAGCAGCGGCTGCGTATTGAACTGGGTCTGGTTGCCGATGTCGTTGATGCCCTGGTTCAGCTGGTCGATCTGGGCCTGAATGGCTTGCCGGTCGCTGCTGGTCAGCGTGTCGTTGGCAGCTTGGAGGCTCAGCTGCCGCTCCTGTTGCAGCATCCCCTGCTGGCTCTGGACAGCGGAGCCGGCGGTGGCGAGCTCGTTGATGGCCATGCCGGCGTTGTCTTGCGCCTGCCCCAGCCCCTTGACCTGGGCGGCGAGTTCCTGCGCTACCGACACACCGGCCGCGTCGATCGCCGCGCTTATGAGCCGGTTGCCGCTCGCCAGCTGGGCGAACAAGATCGACTGCCGCTGCTCGAGCTGCGGCAGGATGCTGAAGATGCTTGAAGCCGACCCGACTGGGGAAACCGCCATTGCAAGCATTGTGCTCCTTCCGGCGGGGCCAGTCAAGGCGACATCTGGGGCGCCACGGCCCGCATCCTGAATGAGCTCCCGAGTATACTGAGCCTCACGAACCCGTTAGCTGACGACGCGCTGATTCTGGAAGCCCGGCCGATCGAGTCCAGTTGACCGCTGGCCAGCGGCTCGCCAGCCCGGCCGTGCAGGCCTGGATCGCCATCACCGCCATCGGCGTAGTGCTGGTGTTCATCTCCGACATCCTGTACGACCCGCTGCGGATCGTGGGCATCACCGTCATTTCCATCGGCGCCGCCATGGTTGGCATCCTGATTGGCTTAGGATCCATCACCGAACGCGATTTCGTGCTGCGTTTGGGCAATCGCGGTTTGGTATTGACCTTGATCGGCATCGCCTGCCTGGCGCCGGTGGTCGCTGCCCTGGTGTGGGGCTCGATCGCGCTGATGAATGGCAGCAGCGGCGGACCAGGCGTGCGGCTGGGGCCAACGCCCACCCGTGAAGTGCTTTTCAACATCGATCTGGTCGGCCGAGTGGCGCTGTACGCCTTCATGGCGCCGCCGGTTGCGTTCCTGGCGTTCGGCCTGGCCCGGCGAGTGGCGATGTGGCGCCAGGGCCAGCCTGAGGAGCGCTTCGAGCACTGGGGCAGGCGCATCTGGGATGCCATCCGCCTGAGCGTGCTGCACGGCCGTATCGTCCGCCGCGGCAACTTCTTCGGCGGCTTCATGCACTTCAACATTTTCTGGGGCTTCATCATCCTGCTGATCGGGACCATCATCGTGATGATCGAGTCGGACATCACGGTCCCGTTGTTCGGCTTCAGCTTCTACCGCGGCAACTTCTACCTTGGCTACAAGGCGGTTATGCAGGTCGGCGGCATCATGCTCATCGCCGGCGTGCTCATGGCCTATTGGCGCCGGACCCAGAAGCGCCGGACGCAGGACTCGACGGCCGACGACTTGTGGCTGCTGGGCATCCTGCTGATCCTGACCCTGCAGGGTTTCGCGCTCCAAGCGCTGCGCCTAGCTGCCGAACACGACCCTTGGGCCGGCTGGTCGTTTGGCTCCTATCCCTTCTCGCTGCTGTTCCTGCCGGTCCCGCGGCAGGCGCTCAACGTGCTGCACGGCTGGACGTGGTGGACGCACTTCGCCACGACGTTCCTGCTGGTCGGTTACGTTGCCTGCAGCAAAGGCGTCCACGCCTTCACCAGCCTGACGAATGTACTGTTCCGGCGTCTGAAGCCGGCCAGCGAGCTGGAGCCCATCCTCAATATGGAAGAGGCGGAAAGCTTCGGGGTCGGCAAGCTGGAGGATTTCAGCTGGGCTCAGCTGCTGTCCGTGGACGCCTGCATGCATTGCGGCCGCTGCCTGGAGTACTGCCCGACCTTCAACACCGACAAGCCCCTGCGTCCGCGCGATCTCATTTTGGAGATCGCCGGCTACCAGGCGGATAAGGGCGGACTCTTCTCGGGCGAGCTCGGAGCCGAGGGCAACTCGGCCCGCTACCGCAACGGCGCCGGCGCCGAGCGCGAGCTGATCGGCGGCGTCATTTCGGAGGATGAGCTGTGGGACTGCACCACCTGCGGCGCCTGCATGTCGCAGTGCCCGGTGTACATCGAGCACGTGCCGCTGATCGTGGGCATGCGCCGCAACCTGGTGCTCGAGCAGGCGAAGTTTCCGGACGAGCTGGTGCCGCTGTTCAACAACATGGAGAAGAACTTCAACCCCTGGGAGTACCCCGCCTCCAGCCGCGGCCAGTGGGCACGCGACATGGGCGTGAAGACGCTGGCCGAGAAGCCAGACGCCGAAATCCTGTACTGGGTTGGCTGCTTCGCCAACTTCGACGAGCGCAACAACAAGGTGGCTCGCGCGCTGGTCAAATGCCTACTGGCGGCCGGGGTGGACTTCGCCATTTTGGGCAAGGAAGAGAAATGCTCGGGTGAGCCGCTGCGGCGGCTCGGCAACGAGTACCTCTACCAGACCCTCGTCGGCGAGAACGTGGCCACCTTAAACGGCTACAACGTCAAGACCGTCATCACCGCCTGCCCGCACTGCTTCAACACCATTGCCACTGAGTACCCGCAATTCGGCGGCAACTATCGGGTCATCCACCATAGCCAGTTCGTGCAGGAGCTGCTGGCCTCGGGCAAGCTCAAGGTCAAGCAGGGCACGGTGAACGGCCCTATTACCTACCACGACTCGTGCTACATCGGCCGCTACCACGGCATCTATGACGCTCCCCGGGACGCATTGCTCACCCTCGGCGCTGAGGTACGCGAGATGAGCATGAACCGGCGCACCAGTATGTGCTGCGGCGGTGGGGGCGGCCGCGTGTTCATGACCGAGAACCGCGGGACGAAGATCAATCATCTGCGCATGGATCAAGCCGTCGCCACCGGCGCCACCACCGTGGCCTCGGCCTGCCCCTTCTGCCTGACCATGATGGAAGACGCGGTCTCCACCAAGGACCTGCGCGGCACCATCCGCGCCCAGGACGTAGTGGAGCTGATCGCCGAAGCGCTGGTTCCCTCTCCCGCCGCGGCGGGAGAGGGCTAGGGTGAGGGAGCCCAGACTCTAGACCTGCAGCCCCTCCTTGCCGAAGCCGAGCTGCAGCTGCCCATCTTTCACGATGACGGGCCGCCGGATCAGCTGCGGGTTCTCAGCCATCAGATCCAGCATCTGAGCGTCTGACAAGGCGCCCTGTTTCAGGCTCATCGTGCGGGCCGTCGGCGATTTCCAGGAGAACAGCTCCGACACTCCGCCCGCTTTCTTGGCTAGATCGCTCAACTCCGCCGCGGAAAGCGGCTTCTTGAAGAGATCGCGTTCTTCGATCTGATCGCCTCGCTGCTGCAGCGCGGACCGCGCATTACGGCAGCTCGTTCAGGATGGTTTCCAGAGGAATTGCGTTGCCATAACGGCGATTCTAAACGCGGCATGCTCGTTGCTAGGCTTCGAAGGGCGATGTACTTCGACCTCGACGACGAGCAGCAAGCCTTCGTCGCGACGGTTGAGGGCTTTGCCACCAAGGAGATCGCCCCTGGCGCCGTAGAGCGCGACCGAGCGGGCGAATGGTACGCCGAGGGCTGGCGCAAGATGGGCCAGCTCGGCCTGCTGGGTCTGCAGTTCCCGGAGGAGTACGGCGGCAGCGGCGCCAGCATCCTGACCACGGCCGCGGCCTTCCAAGCCTTTACGGCCGGCGGGGCCGACGCCGGCATCGCGCTGTCCTGGATTGCCCACTCGGTGCTGGCTGGCACGCCGCTGTGGCTGTTCGGCTGCGAGGATCAGAAGCGCCGCTACTTGACCAAGATCGCCGCCGGTGAGTGGACCGCCGGCTACGGCCTGACCGAGCCTGGGGCCGGCTCGGATGCAGCCTCTCTGCAAACCACTGCCGTCCAGCGCGGCGACCGCTGGATTCTCAACGGCAACAAGATGTTCATCACCAACGCCCCGGTGGGCGACGTGTTCGTTGTGTTCGCCAGCGAGGATCGCTCGCTGCGCTCGCGCGGCGTCACGGGGTTTATCGTGGAGCGCGGCTTTCCCGGCTTCAGCTCCGGCCGCGAGCTGGACAAGATGGGCAACCGCACCTCGCCCACGGGTGAGCTGATCTTCCAGGACTGCGAGGTCCCGGCCGAGAACGTGCTCGGCGAGCGCCGCCAGGGCTTCGCCATGGCCAAGGCGGCCCTGGAGTGGGAGCGCTTCCTGATGATGGCCCACTCGGTTGGCACGATGCAGGCTGTCCTGCGCGACTGCCTGCGCTACGCCGGCGAGCGGCGCCAGTTCGGCAAGCCGATCCTAGAGCAGCCTGCCATCCAGGCCAAGCTGGCGGACATGCGCCTGAACATCGCCGCCGGCGAGTTGTTCGTGCGCCGGGTCGCCTGGCTCAAGGACCAGCGACAGCCCACGCCGCTGGAGTCCTCCTCCTGCAAGATCTTCTGCTCGGCCGCGGTCATGCAGACCGCCGTGCAGGGCGTCCAGGTGCTGGGCGGTTACGGCTACATCCGCGAAAACGCCGTGGAGCGCAACATGCGCGATGCCAAGCTGGCCGAGATCGGCGGCGGCACAACCGAGATGCAGCGTCAGGTCGTCGGCCGAGCGCTTCTCGCGCAGGAAGATCAGCGCTGGGATCGCGCCTACACGCCCGAACAGCTCGCCGCCCGCTCGCGGCCCGCCTCCCAGGCTGAGGACTTGGTGGGTGCTTGCCTGTCGGTGGCCGAACAAGCCCGCCATTCGGTTGGCCGGGCGCTGGTCACCGCGGCACACGAGACCGTTCGTTGGACGCTGCGTTTGGCTGGCCAAGAGGCGCTTCTGGCATCACCCGGCGCGCAGCCGATTACCGAACCTGTGGCGGCGCCGGACGAGGTGTTGAGCGCGGCTGGGGCAAGGCGCCCCGGCGCGCGAGCGGTGATTGCCGAGCTTCGCCGGGCCAACTCGGCCGCGACAGCTGCGCCATCGCTCGGCGCTCCGGTGCAGGCGACCTATTGGTTGGCCGGCGATTTTGTGGTGAACGCGTCCGGCGCCCAGGCACTGCTCCATGAGGGCCGCTTGCTCGCGAAGCCGGCCGATTGGGCTGTAGACCAGCCTCCCGCCGAGCATTTGCTGGCGCCGGAAGCGCGGCTGGCGCGCGTGAGCCTTGGCGGCAAGGGGCAGCCAGTCGCTGGCGGCAAGCTGGAGGCGCTATCGCGTTTGTTCCTGGCCACGGTGGGCAGCGGGACGGCGGAGGCCGCCCTCGACGAAGCCCTCGAGGCGGCCCGCGCTATGGCCGACGAACAGCTTGTCGAATTCAAGCTGGCCGACATCCGGACTCGCGTGGACGGCGCTCGTATGCTCGTAGACAAAGCCGCGGAGCTGCTGCAGCGCGACGATCGGCGCGCGCTGGTTGCCTCCCGCGAGGCGCGAATCTTCGCCGCCGAAGCCGCGGTATTCAGCACCGAGCAGGCGGTGGCCATCGCGGGCGGATTCCGTACGCGCCGCTTGCAGGAGCTTCAGCGCGACTGTCATGCCCCGGCCAGCCTCGACCAGCCCCTCTTGCACGAGCGCCTGGAGCTGGCTCGCTCGCCGCGGGCCTAGAACAGTGTCGCCTAAGTTCGTGATCCAGTCCGTGCGTATCGCCAGCGCGACCCTCTCCTGCCGCGGCGGGAGAGGGTAGGGTGAGGGCACCTGCCCAATGCGGCATGTGGCAGCTCCATCGACGCGCGCCGAGGAAGGCCGAGGGAGCCCTGCCCTAGCCTCTCCCACCGCGGTGGGAGAGGGACAGCGTGAGCCTGCGCGGCCTCTGGGTGGATCAACAAGTTCCGCGACGCTGTACTAGGCTCGGCCTCTAGCGCGCGAGGATCTGTTCCGGCAGGTAGGCCCGGATGCCTGGCAGGCGAAAGTCGCGCAGGTTGACCGTACAAATCTCGCGCACCCTGTGCGTGCGCATCTGGGCGACGAGGAATAAGTCGTACACCCGGGCCCCAGTTCGCCGGGTAGCCGTGGCGAGCCGCGCCAGCTCGTCCATCGCTTCGACTCTCACCTCGAGCGTGGGAATACTCGAGCGCCACATGCGAATGTCCGCCAAGATGTCGTTGGGCCGCAGGGCTTGGAGGCCGCGCCGGGGCGACGTCACGACGGAATAACACTCCAGCAGCACTTGAGGCACCAGGAAAGCTTGGATTTGCCTCCTCACAGCCGCCTGCAAGACCTGGAAGCAGGCGTCGTGCTGCTCAGCCAATTCGTCCAACGCGTAGACCAGAACATTGGTGTCGAGCAGCATCAACTGTTCGTCTGGTATTCTGGAGTGCTTTCGGCTACGCGAAGCTCGTCGACGCCCATGATGTGGTCCATGCGCTCCTCATAGAGATCCTCGCGCGTCCACGGTTTGATCCCCAGGCGATATGTGCGCAGCTTAGGGTGCGAGCTCGCCTTGGCGGTCAGCTCGCCGAGGTAGCGCTCGATAGCGTCGAGGACGAGGGCGTTCTTGCTCCTGCCGCTGGTGCGAGCCATCTCATCCAGAGCGCGCAGGACGGCTTCGCGCTCCTTCGGTACATAAAGATTCAGCTGCATGCATCGCAGTTTATCTACACAATAGTGTGAAGTCAATAGGCACTATAAATACGCCTCACCGCTCGCTCCGTAGATCCCAGCGGAAACGTTAGGCTGTAGTTGTGGCTGCTGCAGTCGCTCCTGTTGAGTACGAGCTCGTCATCGGGCTGGAAGTGCATGTCGAGCTGCGCACGAAATCCAAGATGTTCTGCTCCTGCTCGGCCGATTGGTTCGGTAAGCCGCCGAACACGCAGCTCTGTCCGGTGTGCCTGGCGTTGCCCGGCGCGCTGCCCGTCATCAACAAGCAGGCGATCGAATACGCCATGATGGTCGGCCTGGCCCTGCACGCCGACGTCGAGAACCTGCCGAACGGCAAGGCCACGCGTTTCGACCGCAAGAACTACACCTATCCTGACCTGCCCAAGGGCTACCAGATCACCCAAATGGACATCCCGGTGAACGTTGGCGGCTGGCTCGATATCACGCTGCCCGATGTGGGCACGAAACGCATCGGCGTAACCCGCGCCCACCAGGAAGAGGACACCGCCAAGCTCATCCACCGCGTCGACGACATGGGCGAGGCTCACAGCCTGGTCGACTTCAACCGGGCTGGCGTGCCGCTGTTGGAGATCGTGAGTGAGCCGGACATGCGTTCGCCGGAGGAAGCCGGCGCCTACCTGAGGACCCTGCGCAACATCCTGCTGTACCTGGGCGTGACCGACGCGCGGATGGAGGAAGGCTCCCTCCGCTGCGATGCCAACTGCTCCATCCGGCCAGCGGGCTCGAACGAGTTCGGCCGCAAGGTCGAGGTCAAGAACATGAACTCCTTCCGATCCGTGGAGCGTGCGCTGCGCTACGAGTTCGAGCGGCAGAAGCAGGCGCTGGCCACTGGCGAGGTCATCGTCCAGGAGACGCGCGGCTGGAACGAGGACCGCGGCGTGACCGTGTCACAGCGCAGCAAGGAGTTCGCGCACGACTACCGCTATTTCCCCGAGCCCGACCTGCCGCCGTTGTTCCTGGCGCCGGAGTGGATCGAGGCCGTCAAGAAGCGCCTGCCGGAGTTGCCCGCGGCCAAGAAGGCACGCTACGTGGCTGACCACGGCTTGCCCGAAGACGCGGCCCGCCTCATCGCCGACGACCCAGCCTACGCCGACTTCTTCGAGTCGGCGCTGTTCACCGGCTACTCGGACGGCAAGCAGATTGCTGTTTGGACGCTTGGCGATTTGACCCGTCTGCTCAAGGCCAGCGGCACCGAGCTCAGTGCCTCGCTGGTGACGCCCAGCAAGCTGGTCGATCTGCTGAAGCTCATCGACAGCGGGCAGATCAGTGGCAAGATCGCCAAAGATGTCCTGGAGGAGATGTTTGCGACTGGCGCGGCTCCAGCCGATGTGGTCCAGGCCAAGGGCCTGGTCCAAATCAGCGATGATGCTGACCTGGAGCGAGCCTGCGCCGCTGCCATCGCCGCCAACGCACAGTCGGTCGCGGATTTTCACGCCGGCAAAGAACGGGCGCTGCAGTTCCTCGTTGGACAAGTCATGAAGGAAACGAAAGGGAGGGCAAATCCGGGCAAAGTCAACGACATCCTCAAGCGGCAGCTACGAGCCTAGCGACTATGGCGACCAACGGCGGTCCCAAACACTCAACGTGGAGAAAATCGATCATGCAAAGCACCAGCGCTCCTGCAATGGCGCGGGGCCAGGTGAACCCCTACGACATGGCCTTGCAGCAGTTCGACCGCGTGGCCGACCTGCTCAAGCTCGATCCCGGCATCGCCGACATCCTGCGGCATCCGCAGCGCGAGCTGATCGTCCACTTCCCGGTGAAGCTGGACGATGGCAGCGTCCGCGTCTTCACCGGTTTTCGGGTCCATCACAACATTGCCCGTGGCCCCGCCAAGGGCGGACTGCGGTTCGACGAAGCCGTCAACATCGACGAGGTTCGCGCCCTGGCCATGTGGATGACTTGGAAGTGCGCCGTAGTGGGCATTCCCTTCGGCGGCGCCAAGGGCGGCGTCATCTGTAATCCGAAGGCGATGTCCATGGGCGAGCTGGAGCGCCTCAGCCGGCGTTTCGCCACCGAAATCAGCGTGCTGATGTCGCCCGACCGCGACATCCCCGCTCCGGACGTGAATACGAATCCGCAGATCATGGCCTGGATCATGGACACCTATTCCATGCATGCCGGCCATTCCGTCGCGGCGGTCGTCACCGGCAAGCCGCTCGCTGTCGGTGGCTCCGAGGGCCGCAACGATGCCACCGGGCGAGGCGTGCTTTACTGCATGGAGGAGGCACTGCGCCGCCAGGGCAAGTCGCTGGAAGGGCTGACGGTAGCCATTCAGGGTTTCGGCAACGTCGGCTCGGTCGCGGCCAGGCTGCTGCAGGAAGCCGGCGCCAAAGTGATCGCCGTGAGCGATCGTTCCGGCGGTGTGTACAGCTCCCGCGGGCTCGACGTCAAGAGCCTCATCCGCCATCGTCAGGAGCGCGGCATGCTGACGGACTTCCGCGACACCGACAGCATCACCAACGAGGAGCTGCTGGAGCTCGAGTGCGACGTCCTTGTGCCGGCCGCTTACGAGAACCAGATCACCGTCGTGAATGCTCCCCGGGTGAAGGCCAAGCTCATTGCCGAAGGCGCTAACGGCCCGACTACGCCTGAGGCCGACGCCGTCCTGCGCGACCGCGGCATCACCGTCATCCCGGACATCCTGTGCAACGCCGGCGGCGTGACCGTTTCCTACTTCGAGTGGGTGCAGGACTTGCAGGAGTTCTTCTGGGACGAAGACGACATCAACCAGAAGCTGCGCAGGATCCTGGTCAAAGCCTTCGACGCCGTCGAGCAGGTTCAGGATCATCACGGTAGCGACCTGCGCACCGCCGCCTACATCGTTGGCGTCCAGCGCGTCGCCGAAGCCATCCGCACGCGAGGGATTTATCCGTAGTCTGCGCTAGGCAGCAACCGGAGGGTGCAACACGCAGAATTCGTTGCCTTCGATGTCGGCCAGAACGACCCAGGTCACTGACCCCTGGCCGATATCGATGCGCTTTGCGCCCAGGCCGATGATCCGGTCGACCTCCTGCTCCTGCGTGCAGCTGACCGGATTGAGGTCGATGTGCAACCGATTCTTGACGCTCTTGGCTGCGGGCACTTCGATAAACGTCAACCGCGGCATTTCCGGCGAGCTGCCGGCAACCTGTAGACAGCCATAGTCGTCGGACGTGACGCGGCCATCCAGGACCGCTGCCCAGAATTCCGCCAGCCGGGCGGGATCGGCGCAGTCAATCACCAGCTCCGTGAACTTGCATGGCACCGTGCCGATGATGGCACGCTGGGCCGTATGCTCGGAGGGTGAGCGAACGTGTCCGGCTGCACGGCATGGCCTACGGCGGCGCGGCCGTGGGCCGGTTGGAAGACGGTGCCGCCGTGTTTGTTCAGGGCGGTCTGGCCGGGGAGCTGGTCGACCTTGAGCTGATCGAACGCAAGAAGAACTTCGCCCGCGGACGGCTGATTGAAGTACTGGAGCCAGCCCCGGGCCGCATCGAGCCGCCGTGCCCCCATTTCCTCGAAGGTTGCGGAGGCTGTCAATGGCAGCACGCCACCTACGCCGCCCAGCTCGCCTATAAGCAGGCCATCCTGGCGGACCAGCTTCGGCGCATGGGCGGCATCGCCGATCCGCCACTGCAGGAGCCGCTGCCGTCGGCGCTATCCTTCGGCTACCGCAACACCGCCGAGTTTCATCTCGCCGATCGTCGCTTCGGCTTCCACCGAGAGGGTTCGCACGAGCTCGTAGACGTTGCCGATTGCCCGCTCGTGGAGGCCCCAATCAATGCCGCCCTTGGTGTCCTGAGGAGGAGCAGATCGAAGCTGGCCGGCATCAGCTCCGTGCAGGTGCGCAATGGCACCGACACGCTTGGGCTGGCGTTCATCAGCGCCGAAGACCCTCGCGCCTACAAGCTGCTGGCCGGGGAGCTTGCCCCCGAGCTCGAAGCCGCGGCCGGTAAACCCATCCGAGTGGCCGGCGTGCGCGCTGGCTCGGATCGGATGCGCGGCCTGTACGGCGAGCCGCGGGTGCACATGAGCCTGGGCGGCCGTAGCTTCCGCGTCTCGGCCCTGTCCTTCTTTCAGGTCAACTCCGGCGTGGCCGAAGCCCTGACCGAAATGGTAGCCCTCCAGTTCAAGCCCGGCGATCGCGTGTTGGACCTGTTCTCCGGCGTAGGCACATTTGCGCTGCTGGCCGCCGAGCAGGCCGACGATGTCGTCGGCGTAGAAGCCCATCCATCGGCCATGGCCGATGCAGCCGCCAATGCCGCCGAAGCCGGCGCCGAGAACGCTCGCTTCATCCCCGGCGACGTAGCCTCAGCCGTCGATCTGGCGGCCGAATCCTGGGACCTCGCCATCCTCGACCCACCCCGCGCCGGTTGCCCCAGCAAAGTCCTGGACGCGCTGAACGCCCAGCGCGTGGTCTACGTCTCCTGCGACCCCAGCACCCTGGCTCGCGACCTCAAGCTGCTCCTCTCCCGCGGCTTCACCCTCGCGAGCGTCCAACTCCTGGACATGTTCCCCCAGACCTATCACATCGAAGCGATCTCCGTCCTGACGCGGTGAGTTGAGCTTGAATTAGCACGATACGTGATGGTATCCGTGTCTTGTGGAGTTAGGATAACGGCCGGCATCCTACGCCGTTGTTGGTTCAAACATGGTACACAGATGACCCGTCGCTGGGGAATTGTGGATGCTGTACAGAAGTACGGACCATGTTTGGTCCAGCTATGCCACTGTTCCGGCCTTCAGGGGAGCCACATGATTACCCGGAATGATGCTGCCGAGACTACGACTCATCCGCGAGCGTTCGGCTCTTAGTCAGCGCGATCTTGCTACCAAAGCGTCGGTCAGCAAGACTACGGTTCTGTTGGCCGAAGCTGGCAGCGACGTCAGGCCGTCCACGGCCCGTAAGCTGGCCGAGGCCCTGGGCGTCAAGCCGGCAGAGCTGATGGGCGACTGACGATGGCATTCGGGCCCCGGGAACGGGGGCGAATCCTTGAAGCCATCAACAGCCACGCACGCCAGCGCAGCTGCTCAATGTGCGGCGTTCTTAACATGGGTTGGACCTTGGTTGATGGCTACGTTGCGCCGCTCGTCCAGGACGAGCCCAGCGGGTTGTTCGCCCTGGGGGGCAAGACTCTTCCTTGCGTAGCCATCAGCTGCAACAGTTGCGGAAATACCCATCTGCTCAATCTACTGACGCTTGGCTTGGCAGCGATGGAGCTCAATGCGCTTCGGCAACAGGACAATCTCGCCCGTCTCCAGGGCCAGCAATGACAGACCCCAACGACCAGGAACTCGTTCCTGAAGGAAACCGCTGGCCGACACCGATTGGGCCTGAGGACCTCGGTCAGCATCGCCTCACCATGGACGTCGTGCCGCGGCACGTCCTTTACTACTACGTCACTATGGACGAGTTGGACAACCTGGGGCAGGAAGCCAACGGGCCAACCTTGTTGGGGGCCGCGACATTTCTCCTTGGCATCAGCTTCACCGGCTGGAGCATTGTTCAGGCTGGCGGTCTGGGTGACCCATGGAAATTCGCGGTCTATTGGTCTGTCTCATTGCTCTCGCTCATCGGCGGCTTACTGCTCTGTGTTCTTGCCTTTTTTGCATTCAAACGTGGAAATGAACGCCTCGAACGCCTAAAGAAATCAATCCAGTCGAGGCCCGTGAACCCGGCCCTCTTGCCGGAGATTCCCGCCACAGCGGGAGCCGGTGCGCCGGAATAGACAGGTCGGCTGCTCAGGAGTAAGCTAGCGGCCTATGGGAATGCGCTGGGGATCTGCCCAGGATCCAGAGACCACCGCCTTCTACACGGCTTTAGCATGTCCACGCGGGCATATCCAGTCCGAAGCTCTAGAGGATGCTGACCCTCCGATTCCCAAGGCGTGCGGCAGGTGCGGCCTCGCACTTTTGAGCGCTTGTCCGAGTTGTGGCGAACGTGTGAAGGGCAGCGAGACTGGCTTTTACGCGGCGCGCCTGGTCCTCGACGACTTTTGCTGGAGTTGCGCAGCACCGCTTCCGTGGATTTCACGAGAGGGCGTGGTTTACCGACTTCGGAATCTACTCGATGGGGCCGGCCTGTCAGAGGGAGATCGAAGGACCATGGAGGAGGAACTGGTATCCCTCCTTGAGCCCGGTGGATCGCCAGAAACTGAAGGCCGCCAGATCAAGGCGCTCGAGACGCTGAAGACAATGGGGGCGGACATATGGAAGTCCGCCGTCCCAGTCCTCCAACCAATAGCATCAGCAGCCCTTAAGTCGGCGCTGGGCCTCCCATGACCCTCACCATCTGACTCTATCGCCTCGCCCGCCTGTCCGCCGACGGCCGCGCCGTCAAGTGCTCGATTCAGACGGGTTCCCTCAAGCCGCTGGCCAGGCGGGCCAAGAACAAGGCTATGGGCCGGCTGCTGTTCGGGCGTCGAGGGCTACTGCGGGGATCTGGACGTAGATCGACGACTGATCGATCAGTGATTGATCACAGTAGCGTGCACAGGCCTGCACGGCATATACTGCACTGGCTTTGTCACCGCCAGAAGGCATCCCGATCGAAGGTGCCGAGGTTGAAGACGACACCATTATCGAGATGGTGAATGTGTTTGGGTTCCAAGCTCAGGCGCCGAGGAATCCAGGCCAACCACCGGAGGCGTATGTCGTGTCGTTTGGCCAGTACGCACCGCCGCTTTGGACGAAAGATGCGAGGACGCGGGTGACCATCATCGGTAAATACATGCTCACGCGGGAGGTTCTTGAGTCTCTTGTCGCGACGGGCGAGCAGGCACTAAAAATGCAAGGGGGAGGATCGAATGGCAGTTAACGCGCCTACGAACTGGTTGCCGTCGAAGACGGGTGCGGTCGTCATGGGCCCCTTCGGGACATCTTTAGTCCCTACGTTCGAGGGCTTGCTAGTTGGTGGCGTTGCCGTCGAAGAAGAACCTTTGGGAGAGCGTGCTGAACCTTACGCCACACTCGGCGTCGGAGGGGCGAGCGTTCAGTCAGAACCTCTGGTGGAGTACGTTGGCGATAAGGTCGTCGTCCATGCGAGCAAGATGGTGCCGGGGACTCCGTACCCACTGAAGTACCGGGGCCGAACGGCCGTCGGCATTCGCAACGAAGACGGCACCTTCTCACTGTACGAAGTGCCTCGGCGCCGCTGAGTGGATCTGTCCGGGCTTCCGGACTGGGCCCGTGGCATAGGGGTGCTGCTCGGCGGCGGAACTGGCACCGCTTTTCTCCGGCACCTCTTCACAACGAGCAAGGATCACAAACCCTGCAACTGGCGAGAATACAGGGCTGGCAAGTGGCTCCCGTTTGGCGAGCGGATCATGGTCCATCCGATGACTAACGGCGATGTCGAGTTCCGGCCATTCGCGGAATTCAAGCGGGCCGCTGCACCGCAGGACGCAGATAAGCCGGGCAAGAGGACGGGTAAAACCAGCTTAGGTTGATGTGATACCTTGGCCAACTTTGGGGTCCAGCGTCCCGCTTGCGAGGATAACGGATAGAGCAAGCTACCCCAGACGTATCACATCGAGGCAATTGCGCTGCTGCATCGATAAACGAGCGTAAAGCAACGAGGCACGTGTTGAATGCCGTAGAGCTACCGCGAGCACATCATAGCCAGCAACTAACGTATGCTCATCCGGACCATGCTCGAGCGCTTCGGGACTGCGCCTATGGGACGCCGCCGGCGGAATCCGTGGCCGGACCCCGTTCGGGTTCTCTATCGCGTGATCCGCGGGCCGGCGCCGCGGCTGCGGGACTTTCGATCGGACGCCAAAAAAGGGTAAGCCTCCCGTCCCGATCCAGGTTGCCGACCCTCGCCTCTATACGGGTATTTCGGCCTTCGCGCCGCGCGATTGGGCAGCTCAGCGGGCGGGAGACTTGCACCTGGGCGGGTACCTCGCTGAGATGCACGTGCCTTCCGAGATCGCGGTCGACAAGACCCGTCGGCCGCGGACATTACAGCGTCCAGGGCGGCGCTCAGCAGCGACTGGCACCATGCGCGCCGTCCACGCTGTAGACTCTGTGCTGAGGAACCGATGACGGCGACATTTGAGCTTGTGGACCACGAGGGCGGGAACCTCCTGGGGTCGTTTGCCTCGGAAGTGGCTGCGCTGGAGAGCATCCGCCAATGTCTGGCCGATCCACCGAGCCGACGCCGGGTGCGCGACTTCGCGCCCTATGGCAAGCAGGGCCTCATCGTCCGTGGATCTGAGCTCGCCGACCGAGCCTCCGCAGCCGCTAAGAGCTCTCGCCGCTCCGCGTAGGGCCTTGGCCATGGGCGACTGCCCGTGGTCCGGATCGGATCGCGCAAGGAGTGCACTGGTGGCAGCAGGAATAAGCGGTGCTAAGCATGCCGGCGGCGTGACGTACTTCAGCCACGGCGCGGGGAGGTGGACTGCTTCATCGCGATGATCGCCGACAGGATGCCATTTCCGCACGAAACGTGCAACCATACCTGACCAGCTGAATTTAGCGCTGAAACAGGGTCCGCGTGCGCTCGACGTCGCCGCGGATAAGCGCCAGGACCTCGCCGCGCTCTAACTGCAGCAGTTCCCTGTAGGCCCGATCTAACTCAGCTTCGGCTTCAGGATGACCTAACCGCTCCAACCGCCCGCGGATATCTGCCAGCGCGCCGCTGCTGTCCAGGCTGCGAACTGAACCGAGCCACGGCGCGACCGCGATGTTGTCCGGCAGCTCCAACCTTGGTCGCAGCTTACGGAGGCTCTCGAGGCGCTCCTCCGGCCCCGAAACGAGACCGTCGGTGGTGATGAACGGCCCCTCTGCCTCGTCACAGCGCAGGTCCACGATCAGCGCCCGCCCGAGATACGGAAAAAACAGGCTGATGACCTGCGCCTCGTGCATGTTCCGCAGCACGTTGTGGACGTTCCAACGGAAGACGTTGTCCATCATGGAGCTAAACGCGATGATACATGGCTACAGTTTTTCAAGCAATTGACAATCGGCCCGCCAGCTGCTACGTTTTCTGTGCAGCCGATGAGGCTGCCAACCAAGAAAGAAGGAATTGATCGCATGTCGGTAGCCACTCCCAGCACCAATGTGGTGCTGACTACAGCAGCTGCCCAGAAGGTGGCCGATCTGGTCGAAAAAGAGGGCCTCGCCGGCCAGAAGGACCTGCGAGTGTTCGTGCAAGGCGGCGGTTGCGCCGGAATGTCCTATGGCATGGTGTTCGACGAGCCTGACGAAGAAGGCGACGACGTTGTTGTCGAGAGTAATGGCGTGCGGGTCCTGCTCGACGCCATGAGCGCCAGCGTCCTCAGCGGCACGGAGATCGACTACGTCGACGGTCTGATGGGCCAGGGGTTTACCTTCTCGAATCCCAACGCTAAGGGCTCCTGCGCCTGCGGCCACTCGTTCAGCACCGAGAATGCACAGGTCAGCTCCGGCGGCTGCGGCAGCGGCGGCTGCGGCCACTAAACCAAGCCAGAACCAGTATGAAGGCCCCGCCAAACGGCGGGGCCTTCTTTGTTAGACTCAAACACGATGCTCCGGCGCCTGGCCGTCCTGTGGCTGGCCATCGTTCCGCTGATGGCCGCCTGCGGGCAGCGCCCCCTTCTCACCGTCGCCACCCAGCGCCTGGTCGTCCAGCCCAACGCCAGCTTGGACACGGTCCCGGAGGACATTGCCTACACAGTTGGCGTGCCGGCCCATGTGAGCATCACTCTCGTCCAACCCGATGGCCAGAGCCTGGTGCTTCGCGATAACGACCGCGATCCTGACAGCTACGCCATCCCCTTCGGCGGCATCGTCGACGTTCCAAACACCCAGGATCGGCGGGTGCTGCAGAACGGCGACTACAAGATTGTGTTCCAAGCGCGCGGCAAGGACGGCCAGAGTGTCGAGCGCAGCGTGGAGGCGGTGGTCCAGAACGCCGATCCGGCGCCGCTGGAAATCAAGGACATCACCTTGTCCCTTCCGACCTTTGAGCCCAACGGCCAGGGTGTGCGCCAGATCAACGGCCGGCTGGAGAACCTCGACCGGACGGTGATCGACTACTCGCTCAGCAAGGATGCGAGCGTCTCGTTATGGGTCATCGATAAGGATGGCAACCAAACGGCGATAACCGCCGATCCGAAAGCCAAGGCCGGGCTCCAGAGCACCACCTGGCAGGGCAAGGGCCCCGACGGCATTGCTCTGAAAGATGGCGCCTACGCACTGCACATCAAGGCCGAGGACGGCTCGGGCAACGTCACCGAGCGGACCGGCCAGGTCACGATCCGGAACAGCGGCACGCCGCAAGTGCAAGTCATGTCGGCCCGTTTCCTGCCGGCGGCCATCGGCATAGGCGGCACGGTCCAGGTTGAGGTAACGGTCAAGAACATTGGCGACGTTGCCATCAGGACACAGGGCCCGCCGCCCGGCACAATCTTCAAGAGCAATGCTCGCTACACCGATCCCAGTTTCAACCGGCCGGGCGACGCCGAGCCGCCGTACGTCGACAAACCCGGCATCTGGCGTGTCGGTGTGGATTGGACCAGCTCCGGTGGCCAGTACCCCGCCCGCTGGGGCTTCTTCCAAGACGACGGCCGGCAGCTCCAACCCGGCGAAGAAATGACCATTCGCGGCGGCATTCAGCTCCTTGCGCCCCAGCCACCTGACGTCGATTTTTGGGCCACTGTCGAAATGGGTGGCATCGGTTTCGCCGATCAGTTCGGCCGGACCCACGTCGTCGTCGGCCACTGAGGCGGCGGCGACCGATCTCTCGGTCGTGGTCGTCAGCTGGAACACACGGGATCTGCTGGCCGCCTGCTTGGACTCGGTCTGCCGGCAGCCATTGAGCCACACCTTCGACGTATGGGTCGTGGACAACGCCTCCAGCGACGGCTCGGCCGAGATGGTTCGCGAGCGCTTCCCGGCTGTGCAGCTGATTGCCAATGAGGAGAACGGGGGCTTCGCCGCCGCCAACAACCAGGCTATCCGCGCCTCTCGCGGACGGCATCTGTTGATCCTCAATCCGGACACCGAGATCCTGTCCGGGTCGCTCGATCGGATGATCGATTACATGGACGAGCACCAGGAGGTGGGGGTGCTGGGTGTGCGGCTGGTGTACGCCGACGGCTCCTTCCAGCATTCCTGCTTTCGCTTCCCGGGGCTGGCCCAGGCCTTCCTGGACGTGTTCCCACTGCACCCGCGGCTGCTGGAGTCCTCGCTGAATGGCCGCTATCCTCGCCGTGCCTACGAGCGTGAAATGGACATCGACCACTGCCTTGGCGCCTGCTTTCTCCTCCGCCGGGCCGCCGGGCTGGACTTCGACGAGGCCTATTTCATGTATGTCGAAGAGATCGACCTGTGCTGGCGTCTCCAGCACGCCGGCTGGAAGGTCCGCTACCTGCCGGAGCTCAAGGTTCTGCACCACGCCGGAGCCAGCACCCGGCAGCGTTCGGCGGCCATGAAGACCCAGCTTTTCCGCGGCCGCCGCATCTTCAATCGCCGCTACCGTGGGCCCCTGTTCAACCTCGCCTGGGAGAGCCTCCTGTTCCTCGCCCACCACAGTGGGAGAGGCTAGGTGAGGGCACTTGACCGCAAGCGATAGCCTCATGCCGATCCTTGCAGCGGCTGTGCTGTGGGCAGCTGTCACGCTGGTCGTGCGCGAAGCCTGGCACAGGCGCAAGCTCCAGCGGCCTTATCACCTGGACTCAGTCGCCATCGCCGGACTGGCTTTGCTGAACCTCGGCTTTTTCTGGCAAGTCCTGTTCGACGGCGCCACCATGCCCTCCGGCGGTGGCGACCTGGCGTCCTTCCTCTACCCGATGTATGGCTTCGCATCGCAAGCCCTCAAGGGCGGCCACTTGCCGCTGTGGAATCCGTACCTCTTTTCCGGCATGCCCTTCGCGGCGGATATCCAGAGCGGGCTGTTCTATCCCGCGAACCTGCTGTTCGAACTGGCTGGCGGCTCGTTCAGCTACACCAACATGGAGGCTTTGGCCACAGTCCACTACGTGCTGGCGGGCGCCTTCGCCTACCTGCTCGCGCGCAGCTTGGGCACGAGCCGGCTGGCCGGCTGGATCGCGGGGTTGGTGTGGATGTGGTCCGGGTTTCTAGTGGCCCAGCTCGGGCACATGAACATGGTCGAGGTCGCGGTTTGGCTGCCGCTCGAGCTGCTCCTGCTGCGTCTGGCGCTGCTTGGCGTCCGGCCCTTGTTGATTTTGCCGCTGACCAGCGCTGTGCTGGCGGTGGCCTTTTTCGCGGGCCATACCCAGCTGTTCTTGTACGAGCTGCTGGCCTTGGCGTTATTTGTCGCCTTCTGGGGCTCGTACCGGCAGTCGGTGCGTGTGCTGGCAATCTGCCTGGCAGGGGCGGCGCTGCTGGCGGCTGTGCAGATCCTGCCCAGCCTGGAGCTCACCCGGCTGTCGCTCCGCTCCGGCATCTCCTATCAGGAGTCCACCAAGTTCGCGATGGCGCCGGCCGGCCTGCTGACGCTGTTGGCGCCGCACTTCTTCGGCGAGAATGCCCAGAACTACTGGGGATCGTGGACCACCACGGAGGTGTTCGGCTACGCCGGCATCCTGCCGTTGGTGCTGGCGGCCGCGGCGCTGCGTCTGAGACGCCATTCCGAGACACGCTTCTGGTTCTGGCTGGCCGTCCTGGGTGTGCTGCTCTCGCTGGGCGAGGCCACGGTCCTGCAGGGCTGGCTGTATCGGTTGGTGCCGGGTTTCGACAAGGTACGCGCCCCCGGCCGGTTCCTGGTGTATTTCGACTTGGCTGTGGCCATGCTGGCAGCGCTGGGGTTCGATTCCCTGCGGCAGGCGCGTGTTCGAACGCACGTCGTAGTGGAGCGTCTGCGGCTTGTAACAGGGGGCGCCGCGTTGGTTGTGCTGGTGGTCGGCTTGCCTGTCGCCTATGGCATTCTGCTGACGCATCAGCATGAGGATGCCGTCATCTTTCACCGGCTGGAAGTCGCCGCCAGCGGTGTGATGGTGCTGGCGCTGCTGCTGCTCGCCAGCCATGGCCTCATGCACTTCAGGCGCCGCTGGAAGGCAGGCTTTGCCGCCGCCGCCCTTGGGCTCGTGGCACTCGATCTCGGCAGCGCCGGCTACAGCTTCAACCCCGGCTACAGTGATGTGACAGCGCCCTTTCGGCAGCCGGCGATCGTCTCGTTCCTGCAACGTGAACCTGCCGTCCGGGTCGATACCGCTACCAACGTGGACGACGTCTTCCCGCCGGACCTGCCGATGCTGGAGCGGCTGCACAGCGTCTGGGGCCTGTTCAACCCTGTCCAGCTGTCGGACTACTACGATCTGTGGAAGGCGTACATTCCTGGTCGCGGATCGAGCCTCTACGATGTGCTTGGCGCCAAGTACTTGCTGGCCAGGAAAGACACGCCGCTGGACGCCAAGTTCCAGCCGGTACTCACCAACGACAAGCAGATGAACGTCTACGAGAACAGCCAGGCCCTGCCCCGGGCCTTCGCCGTCTCGGCCTCAGTCGGGGGCACGCACGACCAGGCGCTCCAGACCGTTCGCGCGCTGTCATTCGACCCTCGCGCCCAGGCCGTGCTCGAGGGCGGGCCGGGCCTCACAGGCTCGGGCGGCCCCTGGCTTGCGACTGTTGTGGCGGAGGGCGACAACCGCCTCGACCTCGACGTCAGCGTTCCACAAGCGGCGGCGCTCGTCGTCACCACACCCCACTACCCCGGCTGGAAAGCCACAGTCGACGGCCAGCCAGCGCCCCTCTATCGCGCCGACTTCGCCTTCCAAGGGCTGCCGCTCCAGTCCGGCGACCACCACGTGAGCCTGCGCTTCGACCCTGGCATCTTCAAGCTGGGCGCCGTCATTAGCCTGATCGCTTGGCTGGCAGCGACAGTTTGCTTTATTGCAGGCGCTGTCCGGCGATGATTACCGCTGCCGTGATCGCGCGCGATGAGGAGCGCAACATCCTCGCCTGCCTGGAGACCATGGCCTGGGCCGACGAGTGGCTGGTGCTGGATGGCGGCAGCCTCGACGCGACTGTGGAGTTGAGCCGTGGAGCGGGCGCGCGGGTGGAGCAGCGGCCGTTCGACGACTTCGCTCGTCAGCGGAACGCGGCCATGGATCTGGCCGCGCACGACTGGATCCTGTTCGTGGACGCGGACGAACGCGTGACGCCGGAGCTTGCTGCTGAGGTGCGCCAGACTGTCCAGCAGCCCGAGCACGACGGCTACTTCGTGCCGCGCTTCAACTACATCTTCGGGAAAGTCATCCGCCACGCCGGCTGGTATCCCGACTACCAGATGCGCCTGCTGGACCGGCGCCACGCGCACTACGACGAGGACGTACCGGTGCACGAGGTGGTAAGGCTCGAACGCGGGCAGCCTGGTTACTTACGCCAGCACTTCGTCCACCACAATTACCAGACCTTGCGGCAGTTCTTCCGCAAGCAGGAGCGCTACAGCGACTTCGAAGCCCAGCAGCTCCGGGCGGGCGGGCGGGTTCATGTGCGCAGCCTGCTGTCCATGCCCGTGCAGGAGTTCGCTCGCCGCTATTGGCAGCTCCAGGGCTACCGCGACGGCGGTCACGGGCTGCTGCTGAGCTTGCTGATGGCCTACTTCACCTTCCGGCGTTATCAGAAATGCTTCAGCTGAGCGTCATCGTCGTCAACTGGAATGTCCGGGAGCTGCTCCGGACATGCCTCAAGTCGGTGCAGGCTGAGCTGGCGGCGCTCCCGCCGGAAGAAGTCGAAGTTATCGTGGTCGACAACGCCTCGCGCGACGCATCGGTGGAGATGCTGGGCGCGGAGTTCCCGGGTGTCCGGCGCATCGTCAACGTGGCCAACGTGGGCTTTGGAGCGGCAAACAACCAGGCGCTCATGGAGTCGGACGGTCGCTACGTCCTGTTCCTGAACCCGGACACCGAGGTCAGAGCCGGTGCAATCGGGCGACTGCTGGCCTTCATCGATCAGCGGCCGCGGGTGGCATGCGTTGGCCCCAGGCTGCTGAACCCGGATGGCAGTACGCAGCCGTCGCGCCGCGGTTTTCCGGGGGTGGCCACCGCGTTCGTCGAAAGCACGGTGCTGCAGCGCCACCTCGGCGGCTTGCGGGCCCTGCGTCGCTTCTACCGCGGCGGCCAGCCCGAGGACCAGCCCCAGCGGGTCGACTGGCTGGTGGGCGCATGTCTGCTGGTGCGACGATCGGCCCTGGACGAGGTCGGAGCCTTCGACGAGCGCTTCTTCATGTACTCGGAGGAGATGGACCTGTGCTACCGCCTCCGCGAGGCCGGCTGCGAGGCTTGGTACGTGCCGGAGGCCGAGGTCGTGCATCACGAAGCGGCCAGCAGCAGCCAGGACCTGTTCCGCCGCAACGTCAACTTCCACGAGAGCCGCTACCGTTTCTTTCGCAAGCACCATGGGGCGGCGCCTGCCCTGGTCCTGCGCTGGTTCGTATTCGGGACGTTCCTATTCCAGATGGCCGAAGAGGCCGCGAAGTTTCTCCTCCAGCCCGCCAAGCGTCCGATGCGCCGCGAACGCGTCCATCTCTACAGCCGGATCGTCAAGTGGTACCTATCCGCGTCCTGATGGTCAGCGGCGAGTTTCCGCCCCAGCACGGCGGCCTCGGCGACTATACGAGCCTGCTGTGCCAGCACCTGGTGCCCCTGGGCATCGAGGTCGGCGTGGTCACCTCCAAGGGGGCCGGCGAGACGGCCCGCGGCAAAGGATTCCCTGTGGCTCCGGCGGTGAACCGCTGGGACTTCTTCTGCTGGCCGGAG